>JAZDGZ010000559.1:0-12277 GCA_043806375.1 Pseudomonadota bacterium
AAATTCATCCTCAAAATTTTGGAAGGCCTCAAAAGACTTCATGGCAAAATGCATGTTGACTTCGGTGGACCATTGCCTTCGGATTCCCCCTGCACAGAGCCCTGTCGAGCCCCAGCCGATCAGATCCTTTTCGAAGACCACGACATCTCTTGCCCCCATCTTTCCCAGATAGTAGGCAATGCTGACCCCAATGATCCCTCCTCCGATGATCACAATATCCGCCGTCTTCTCCATTCCATTTCCTCTTTATATGGAGCTATTTCCTCTTTTTAAATATTTTGCTCGATGCCTTCCTGAAGATATAGGACCAGGCCATTTGTTTAATCGGTTCACAGCTGCCCTTATCCTCTTGAAGGGCCGTAATCTTTTCCCTCAATGCTTCATCGAGTTTCTCTCTATCAATGCCTGACTTTCGACAATCCTCAACGGCTGATGAAAGGGTATTCAGCACATATTCGATATCGTCAGAGGTTGTATAGAGACCTGTTGTGATTCTTATCGAACCAAGGGCTAACTCCTCAGATAGTCCGATCTCCCTTAAGACATGGGATGGATAGGGATGAAGAGCGGAACAGGCTGAGCCCATGGATACTCCGATCCCTTTCGCATCTAAGGCCATGACCAGATTATGAGCATCTAAACCAGAAAAGCTGAGATGGACATAACCTGGGAGCCTTTGAACGGGATGTCCGTTCAGGGAGGCGCCTTCAATCTTCTCAAAGATGCCACTCACCACTTTATCTCTCATATCGGACTGTCTTTTGATTTCGATCGGCATCTCATCCTTTATTCGTTTTATAGCAAGAGCCATCCCTACAATCCCAGCAACATTTTCCGTTCCACTACGTATTCCTCTTTCGTGCCCTCCACCCCAAAGAAGGGGCCTAATCTTCACACCCTTTCGAATGTATAGGATTCCCACTCCTTTGGGCCCATAGATCTTATGGCCGGATAGGGATAAGGCATCGACTTTCAGAGTAGTTACATCAAAAGGGACCTTTCCTAACGTTTGGATGGCATCCGTGTGAAAGAGGATTTCCTTTTCTCTGGCAATCGTGCTTATTTCTTGAATGGGTTGGATGGTTCCTATTTCGTTATTCGCATGCATGATGGAGATCAGGATGGTCCTTGAGGTGATCCTTTTTTTGATTTCATCCGGGTCTACCATACCATAGCGATCAACTGGGACATAGGTCACCTTGAGCCCCATCTTTTCCATGAATCTACAGGTGTTGAGGATGGCCACATGTTCAATGGCAGAGGTGATGATATGATTCCCTTTCTCCAGATTGGCAAAAGCAATTCCTTGAATAGCCAGATTGTCTGCCTCTGTGCCACCAGAGGTAAAGATGACCTCATCGGGTTGAGCCCCAATCGCCTCACCGATCTCTGCTCTTTCCTTCTCCAGGGCATTTTTTGCCTCGATGCCCAAAGAATGTAAACTGGAGGCGTTGCCAAACCTATCTTCAAAAAAAGGCATCATCGCTTCCAAAACCTCCTGTCGGACAGGGGTTGTGGCCGCATAATCGAGATAGATCTTCCGCGGGAGATTATTTATCATCGTTTGATGATCCACCGGGATGGGTCCTCTCTTGAGCCAAACCCGAGGGGGCCTCCATTTTCTTGAATCTCCATTTCTTGAATATATAATAGGCCACGAGAATGACCGCTGCAATGACGGTCGAATCGACTGTTGGGAATATAAGGGTAATCGCAGATATGACAAGAAGGATTCTTTCCCATGGACGAATCCGATGTCCTAAGAACCAGCCTGAAACGCCCATAGAGGCAATCACTGCTCCTACAACGGCGATAAAGAACATCCACGCGGTCATCCAGGAGAGGGGACGTAAAAGCAGAGCTGGCGCGTAAACAAACATAAATGGGACGATATAACCTGATAGACCCAATTTGGTAGCCTCCCATCCTGTCTTCATGGGGTCGGCCCCCGCGATCGAGGCCCCTGCATAAAAGCATACTCCAACAGGAGGAGTGATGCAGGAGATATTGGCAAAGTAAAAAGCGAAAAGATGGGCGGCAAGGATATCGACCCCCATTCTCACAAGGGCAGGGGCTGTTAAGGCTGCGACGAGGATATAAGCAGCGGTGCTCGGCAATCCCATCCCCAGGATCAGAGAGGCGATCATGACCAGAACGAGCGCAATGATAAGGATCCCTTTAGAAATCGCAACGACCGCGCTGGTAAAGGTGATCCCCAGACCCGTATGGGTCACCACGCTGACAATAATTCCCGAGGCCGCACACGAGACGGCAAGCATAATAGAATTTTTAGCGCCATTGGATAAGGCTCTTAAGAAGGGTAAGGGTTTCAACCAGGTGCTTCTTCCCAGATAGCTCGATGCCACTGCCAAAAGGCAGGCCCAGAAAGCGGCCATGATCGCTGAATATCCGGTCACCAAAAGGTAGATGATCCCCGCGACCGGCAAGACCAGATAACTCCTTTTCACCGTATTTCGGAGCCTTGGAAGCTGGTCTTTAGGCAATCCTTTGAGACCCTCTTTTTGAGCCTCAAAGTGAACCACGCTAAAAATGCCTACATAATAGATCACAGCGCTTAAGAAAGCACCCATGGCAATGGTGGCGTAGGGAAGGCCGATCATATCAGACATGATGAAAGCTGCTGCTCCCATGATGGGGGGCATATATTGCCCGCCGCTGGAGGCACAGGCCTCCACCGCCCCTGCAAACTGGGGCCGGTAACCTATCGATTTCATCATGGGGATCGTGAAACTTCCTGTGGCGTAAACATTTGAGACCCCAACTCCGCTGACCATTCCAAATAATCCGCTACTGATCACAGCCACTTTTGCCGGACCTCCTCTCATCCTTCCGGTAAGGGCGTACGCAACTTCCGTGAAAAATTGACCTGTTCCTGTTGCAAGGATTAATGCTCCGAAGAGGACGAAACAGTAGGCAAATGTGGCAGAAACCCCGGTGATAATTCCATAGACTCCCTCATCGGTTAATAAAAATAGAAGCTCAATAATCTGATCATAACGAAAGGGCCGCGTATGGAAAACCCCGGGGAGATAGGGGCCTGCGAAAAGATACAGAACAAACAAGCCAGTAAGATAAGCGAGGGCAGGGGCGACCGCTCGTCTGGTGCCTTCGAATAGAAGAAGGATTTGGAGAGTGCCCAGGATGATCTCTCTTGAAAGGACAGGGGTGATATGTTCCCACCGCGAAGCTAACCTTCCCGATTCCAGTATGATCATCAATCCGGGGAGGAAGCACAAGAGAGCCAAAATAATATCTGAGAGGGTGGCCCTGTCCTTTGGAGATTTCGAGGTTGCAGGAAAAAGGAGGAAGGCAAGGGGTAAGAGAAAGGTGAGATGGATGGAACGCTGAAGCCTTGGTTCCAGAAGACCGAACCCTGCCGTATATAATTGAAAGAGTGAGGCTGAAACGCCCCATACCAGTACAATGATGCCAAGGCTTCCCCTTAATTCTCTCATGATTCTTCCTGCGGTATGGAAGGTCCTGTTGGTGGGGGGAGTTCTTTCTTCACTCCCCCCGGATGTGGAGAGGTGGATTCAACAGGGATCGGACATTACTTCATATAACCTTTCTCTCTGTAGTATCTTTCCGCTCCTTTATGCAGTGGAGCGCCAAGATCTCTCCAGGCCACTTTGGGATCAAAGCCTCTTGCACTGGCGTGGATCTCCCGTACTCGATCGGGATTCTCACAAAGAACCTTTGTGATGGTATAGACGACATCCTCTGGAACCTCGGCGTGAACAGCAATGGAGGTAATATGGAGAACCGTAACCAGAGGTTTATCAACCACTCCATAGGAACCCACGGGGATCTCTCCTCTTGCAAGAGAATACTTCTCGACCATCCATTTGATCACTTCTTCAGGAAGGGGGAGAAGCTTGATTTTGCGGCTGAGCAAGGAGTCCTGAATGGCTGGAGCAGGAATGGCAATATTCTCCCAAAGGGCATCCACATGTCGATCCTTCATCATGGTGGCCTGGTCGGAATATCCCGTGTTGGTCACCTTCCCGCCCCATTTGCCGATATCTTCGTAACCCAATTTATAGTAGGAAAGGGCAAGGCTCAATGTCCATTCATCGGTGGTTCCCTTCCTCTCCACCGCAATCTTCAATGGATATTTCTTCTTAATCAAATCTTCAAAAGAGGTTAATCCTGTTTCCTCTGCCACGACAAACTGGACATAATTATTCCCAAATCCACCTGCGATCATCCTTATGTCAGGGGTCTTCTCCTTGAAAGGATCCATTCCGTGATAGGTGGCTGCGGCCTGGGGAGCGAAGAGAATGGCCATCTGAACGTCCCCTTTTCCGACCCTGGGTGGATTGATCAAGCCCCCTCCAGGGACAACTTTGATTTGAATCTCCGGGGCCTTTTCTTTTATCAACTCTGCAATACCAGCAAAGACGATATACCAAACACCACCTACACCCCCTGCGCTCCCCTGCAATGTGATGGGCTTAACCTTCGTTTGCGAATATGCATTGGTTTGGAGCGATAAGCTCACGAGAAAAAATAAAAGAGTTATCAGAACAAATCCTTTTCTCATTTTGATTCCCTCCTTTCGAAAAAATTTAGACGACCTTACTTAAATCCACCCTCTCCTCTATTGTTCATCGATCACCTCCTTCTCTCCACCTACCTCTGTCTCTCATCGGTAGGCATGAATGATGGAAATGGGTTCCTGAAATATTTTGTGAACTAAACTTTGCCTGGACGATGGGTCTATCATTAAATGTTGGGATGACCAGGGGTCACATCAAATCGTCGCCAAAGCTAATGCGGGGGGCGCCAGGTAACTGCCATCCCTACCGCGACCCTTTTCCCCTGCCGGAACAATAGACGCCGCCACATGGAGAGCCGTTGGCTCGTGGAGATCGTCCATTTCCATATATCCATATCGTGGGCCATCGTCCCATTGGCGAAGGGGGCACTCTCAGTATCAACCTTGCAATTCCCCCCGAGGATGGTTGCCTGTGGCCTCCCACCCTGATTTTGTGCGAATAGGGTGATCAGTCGCCCAGCGGGGTATCGAGGCGCGGCCAGGATGACGCCAATGGTATCCAGGATGACTGTCTTGGCCTTCTCCACCACCTCAACGGGTAAATTATCGAAGTTTAAATGGCTGGCGTACGTAGGTGGCAAGCTCTCTCG
Organism: Pseudomonadota bacterium; assembly: GCA_043806375.1. Lineage (GTDB taxonomy): Bacteria > Desulfobacterota > DSM-4660 > Desulfatiglandales > HGW-15 > JAZDGZ01. The sequence continues at coordinate 5,170 of JAZDGZ010000559.1, forward strand.
TTCGATCTTGTTGACTCATCTGTCTGTTCTTCCTTCAGGTGTTCCTTCATTTGCTGGGTTTGCGGCCATGGCAAACATCATCTTCCCCTTTCTGAGGCGCTGCTGAGCCATGAAAAGGGCCAGGAGGCCGAGGGCCACAAAAAAGGACAATGTCCGCTCGAAGAGGAGGGGAAAGGGAAGAACAATGGCGGCGGCAAAGGCCAGGGAGCGCTCGAGAAAATTCATCGGCCCGGTCGTGCCGTATCCCACGATGGCCACGGCGATGAAAAAGGCGGAGAAGAGGGCCACGGCAAAACTTAAGAAGATCTCGCTGAAGCTTCCGCGGAACATCAAACCGGGATTGTAGATCACCATGTAGGGAATGACATAGCCGGCAAGCACCAGCTTCGCAGCCTCAAAGCCGGTTTTGAGGGGATCGGTTTTGGCTATCGAAGCCCCGGCATAAGCTGCCAGGGCCACTGGTGGGGTCACACAGGCCAATATGGCAAAGTAGAAGACGAAGAGGTGGACACTGAGAAGCTCTCCTCCCATCTTTATCAGGGCTGGTCCACCCACGGAAACCGCCAGCACATAGGCGGCAGTGGTGGGAAGCCCCATCCCCAGTATCACCGCCGAGACCATGATGAGGGCCAAAGCAATGAAAAATATTCCTTGCGAGGACGAGATCACCAGGCTGCTGAATTTCAAGCCGAGGCCGGTATTCACCACCACACTGATGATCAGACCGGCACAGGCGCAGGCGCCGGCAATCATGATCATGTCTTTGGCGCCACGCTCTAAGGCAGCGACGATTTTTCCAGGCGTCATCCAGGTTTTGCGCTTAAAAAAGCTGATGGCCACGGCGATCAATATGGCCACAAAGGCAGCCATGAAAGGGGAATACCCTTTTACCATGAAAGCTAAGAGACCAACCACAGGAAGGATCAGATATGAATCCTTTATCAAGACCCATCGGGGCGGGGCATCTAATTCCTCGAACCCTTTAAGCCTGTGCTTCAAAGCCTCGAGATGAACCATAGTACCGACCGCGAAGAAGTAGAGGATGGAGGGAAGAGCGGCAGCAATGCAGATTGAGAGGTAAGGGATGTGCGTGATCTCGGCCATGAGAAAAGCTGCTGCGCCCATAATCGGCGGCATGAGCTGGCCGCCCGTGGAGGCCGCTGCTTCCACGGCGCCAGCAAATTGAGGCCGGTAGCCGCATCGTTTCATCATCGGGATGGTTAAATTGCCGGTGGCAAAGACGTTGGCCGCCGCCGAGCCGCTTATGGTGCCGAAACAAGCACTGGAAACAACGGCAATTTTAGCCGGCCCGCCAACACTCCTGCCAGCCACCCGGACGGCGAGATCAATGAAGTACTGTCCAAGGCCCATTTCGTAGATGAAGGCGCCGAAGATGACAAAAAGGGCCACGTAGACTGCTGAAATCCCGGTGATGCTCCCGTAAATCCCGTCATCAACCACGAGGTAGCAGATCTCAATGGCCTGCTTCAGGGCATAGGGGCGATGATAGAGGATTCCGGGCAGGTAATGACCCAAAAAGAGATAGAGAATGGCCAGAAGAGCCAACCAAGCCATGGCAGGAGCCACTGCCCGGCGAACCGCCTCCAAGAGGAGGATGAGGAGGAGGATCCCGATGAACACTTCGGAGGAGAGGACCGGCGTGACAAATTCCCAGCGCGATTCGAGGCGCTGGGCTTCGATGATCACGAAAAGGGACGGCACTGCCGCGAGGAGGGCCAGGACCCAATCCAGGGCAGGGATGCGGTCCTGGGGCGATCTCTTCGTGGCCGGGAAGAGAAGAAAGGCCAGAGGAATGAGGAAGAGTAGATGAAAGCCCCGCTGGTACCTGGAAGCCAGGACACCGGTAGCGGCAGTATAGAGATGGAAGAGAGAAGCAGTGACGGCATACACGGTAATGACGATCTTTTCCCAGCCTGTCAGTTGTCGCACAATTCACCTCCGGGAAATCGATAAGGGGCTCCCATGCCCCGAAGGGCGCGGGAGCCCAAAAGTGACGATGATTTTATTTCAGGTAGCCCTTCTCCTTATAATAACGGACCGCTCCGGGATGGAGCTCGGCAGGCATATCCTTCCAGGCGATTTCCGGTTTAAAATCCGCCATGCATTTAGCGATAGCCGGCAGGCGAGAGGCATTTTCGTAGAGGATTTTTGTTATTTCATAAGCAACGTCAGGGTCTACGTTCTTGTGGACCATGAATACCGTTCCCATAAATGCAGTGGGTATGTCTTCTTTAAGGACGCCAGGATAGACTTCCTTCTTGATGACTCCAATGCTGAGGCCCATCTCCCTTTTCATAAATTCCAATTGCTCTTTGGTAAAGGGGAGGAGGAGAAGCTTACGCCCCAGGGCGGCTTCCTGAATCACCGCGGCCGGGGGAGCAATATTGATGAAACCAAAGTCCAGATGCCTATCTTTCAGGTTGGTGGCGATTTCCGGGTAACCGGTGAGACTCACGGTCCCACCCCAGGCTTTGATGTCAGCGTAGGTGACCTTGTAGAATTTCTCCATGAATCTCCGGAAAGCCCATTCTCCCGAGACCCCAGCCCGGCCTACCCCGATCTTCATGGGATATTTCTTCTCGACGATCTTATCAATGCTGGTAATCCCCTTGTCTTCAGCGACCATTAAATGGAGGTAGGTATCGCCGAAGCTTCCTCCCAGCACGCGGATATCCGGGTATTTCTCCTTGTAGGGATCTTCTCCCTTGAGGGATGAGACCACAAAGGGATTAAGTCCCCACCCTGATTCCACCTCGCCCGTGCCCACCCTCACATTATTCAAGGTGCCCCCGCCGGGGAGGACAGTCATCTCAATCCAGGGGGCCTTCTCCCTAATCAGATCGGCGACCCCTGCAGACATCACATACCATTCGCCGCCCACGCCTCCCGAAGTGAAGGTTAATTTGACCTTTTTCTGGGCCATCGCGACATCCTGGCCGGATAGGAGAACCAGGGCCAGAATCATCATCACAAAAACGGTTGATTTTCGCATAATCATCCCCCTATTCTTCTTAAGTGTCATTTCGAAAAACCATTCTCCCAACTCCCCATGGACCGCAAACGCCCTTCTGTTCCTCCTTTCTCTCTTGGATTGGCCGTAACGTCAACCTCCCCATTTTCCCATCCCTCCCTGCCTATGCTTCCATGGGCATGGTCACCGGACCGCCCGCTCCGTAAAAGTAGGCTCCCCGGCCCGCGGCGCCGCCGACAACGGCTATCTCAAAGCATTCCGGAGTCTCCACCACGGGGAGCAGCACATCCGGGTTATCCCAGAGCCAGCTCAAATTCGGGTGGGCCGCGGCCATGGCTTTGGCTTCCTTGTTCAGCATGAGGGTCTTGAACGGCATGCGGGCCGCCCGGTACAGGGCCTCCCGCAGAACGCGCTTGGACCAGCCCGCCTTGGCAAAGACTTGGGCATGCTCGGGGCAAAGCAGAAGGAGGTTGTGTTCTTTTTCCTCGGTTTTATGCCGGGGATCGGCCCGGCGGCCGAGGAGCCAGAGCCCCGTGCCCACTTGGGCGACGTTGGTTGCCGCCGTCGCAAACACTTCGATCAGGCGTTCGGGCAAGTGGTTCATGAAGTCGAACAGCTCGCAGAGTCCGTAAACAAAGTGCACGGTCACCGTGCTGGCATCCCGCGGGTATCCCTTGTCCACATGATATGGATCCCATGGGTTTCGGTCCTCATTTTCCGCCACGCAGAGGCTGTATTTCGTGGGGGAGCCGATCGTGTCCATGTCCGATACGCCGGGGTAGGTATGCCCAATATTCATCATAATCAGCCGCAGGGCCCGGCCCAGGACCGTGTTGGCGGCCGAGGGCGCCCCAGGCCCCAGAGCGCAGGATCCGGCGTTGATCTTCAGGGCCTTGGCCTGTGGGCCGTTGACCAGGATCAACGGGGCATGGGACCCGGTGGACATCGCTTTATTGCGTAGATTAATCTCGGGTTTTGCCAGACACTGGACCGCCGCAATGAGCACCGGCAAATGCCCCGCTTGGCACCCTGCCATCACGGCATTGACGGCAATTTTCTGCACCGTTCCTTTCCCAAATCCCGGTTCCAGGGTCGCGATCAGCTCGTCCGGGGAGCGGGATGTTCCCCGCAGCATTTCTTCCACGGCCCGGAACGTGGGAGGCGCCAGTGGGAATCCATCCCCCCAGCCGTACTCCAGAAATCGGCGGTTCATCGTCTCCCAGGCGTCCAAAAGGTCTTCCCCCTCAAAGACCAGTTTTTCCTCGGAAATGCGCAATCCCCCGTTGGGTCCAAGCTCACATTCCTGCGGGCCGCAACCCAATACGGGAAGCCGTTTTTCGACAACTTCGGGCCGCCCGGTCCAGGCCGGCGGGGCCTGAACCTCCCGGGTCAATCCCGCAACAACCTCCTCGAAGGAGGCCTCTGCCATCTTATGGATGCGTTCTGCGGATTGGTTGCTGAAGGGAAAGGGAACTACGGCCAACGGCAGCCCTGCAACCCCGAACGTCCGGGCGCTCTGTCGGGCATCGTGCACGAATGCCTCCGCCGTGAAGACGACGGTAGGCACTCCTCGCCGTTCCAGCTCAACCATGTCATGGACACCCCACGACGTGCAGGAGCCTCAGTCGTTGGTCGTGCCCACCACGGCATCGCATTCCCGGGCCATGCGATCGGCATCATCGGCAGTCAACTGGCGCATCAAAAAACCCACGGAGCCGATATATCGGTTCGTGCGGATGCCCGTGAATCGCTCCTTCAGGAGTTCCTCAACCCGATCCAGAGCCAAGTCGCCCCCACTCTTCATGTTCCAGTAGAGGCCGATTCTCTTCCCCGCCAAGTCACCCGGACGGGGCGCCGGCAGGATGGACTGCTGCTCAGCCTGGGCCACCGGGTTCAAGATTTCAAGTCGCGCCATGCATATACCTCCTTTTTTAACAAAGGACATATCTCTTGAATATTGTCAACTGCCTCTAAATTCAATGCTTTTTCATATATAGCCAATCCTTTTTCCTTTCCTAACACATCTTCGGCAAGACCCAAAAATTTTTGAGATATTTCCTCATCGTTTAATGGATTTTCCGGCGAACCCTTGGCATAATCCACCCGTTTGGTCAAATGCCTCCCGTCAACCGTAAAGATTTCCACAATGCTGCCCCAAAGTTCAGGATAAACCTCTTCCAAAACCTTGTCACCGATTACCGTGATGCGGTCGGCCAGACTTAAAATTTCCGGATCACCCCTGCGCTCCATTGAATACTGCTTGCGGCTCACCTCGCCGTAGATAGCCGCGGCAGCCAGAGTGTACTGGCAGTTGTGGGTGTAAAGCTCGTTTCTGTCCACGATGGGCGCACCGGTCTCGCTAATATGGACAATCATTTCTTTTATTTGGTTGGCAGTCAGGCGCTCTTCTTTTAACACCTCAAACATGGCATCCAGCGAAGCATGTATGTACCTGCAGCAGGCATATCTCTTTATAGCCGTCCGCATTATTTCGTAGCTTTCCCCCAGCTGGTCGGTCAGTGCTGAAAAGGAATACGATCCGGAAAAGGCATCAAAAATGTTGAATTTTCCGTCCAGGACATTGGGAGCGGCCTTAAAACCGATTGCCGACAAAAGGGCGGCGGTAACCCCGTTGCGGGCTGGCACACCGGTCTGGAAAGATTTCATATAGTGATCCGGCTCGTTTTCCCAGGCATTGAGCCCGCATGCCTGCGAACCGGCCAGTCCCAGGCAATACGCATGTCTTACGTCGTCCAGGCCTAGAATTTTGGCGGCCCCGGCCGCCGCCCCGAAAGTCCCGCAGACGGAGGTGGGATGAAAGGCTCTGGCGTACTGGAGTGAGCTGTCCAGGGCCAGGCTGATCCTGCACTCTATGTCATAAGCCAGAACCAGCGCATTGATCAGGTCCTTTCCCGAACAGCCGGCCTTTTCGGCTACCGCAAGCAGGGCGGGCACCAAAACCGCCGCGGCATGCGTACAGGAGGCTAAATGTATATCATCTAATTCCAAATCATGAGCCATTGTACCATTTGCCAAAGCAGCATTAACTGCACTTGTTCTGACGTCACTGCCAATTACTGTTGCCTCGGGAACACCGCCCAGTGAGTGAACGAAAGATGTAATGATCTGGCCCGTCTTAAATTTCGAGGCGCCTATTATCACCCCCAAGGTGTCCAGAAAAACCATTTTCGCCCTTTCAACCACATTCCCCGGCAGTTGATCAAACTGAACCGTGGCGGCATATTCCGCCAGTTTTTTGGTCTCACCGTTTCCTACCCTGGCCACGATTAACCTCTCCAATGCTGTTTTTTATTTTACAAGGTATCATAAGCAACTGTAAGCGATTACCTGCCCCCAATCTGGCAGTTAAGTCCAAGGGACCTAAACTTTTGGGCTATGGGCTCCAAATTTTCTTTTTGTGCCATCGGAATTTTTTCAAGGCCGTATTCCCTGTTGAGTTGCCTGTACTTGCCAACGCCGAGGCGGTGGTAAGGCATCAGTTCAACCCGGGAAATTTTTAAACCGCCAAGGAACTCCGCAGCCTCATCGAGGTTCTTTTCGGAATCGTTCAGGCCCTGGATCAGCGGCAACCGGATAATCGGTGAATATTGATAATCCGGCCACAGCCCGGAAACATAGCTTATATTTGACAGGATAATCTCATTGGGTCTTCTCCCAACCGAGTGGGTAGAATCAGCATCTAATATGTTGCAATTTCTTTTCTATCAAGGGTTAGCGGCCTATGGAACGCTGTAAAAGTGTGATATGAAATCTGCATGCGAAAAATCAAACAACTGTACGACACATACAACTTCTCCGGTTTTCGAGCTGAGCACAAGGTTGCCGGGGTATTTGGAGACCGGTACGCCGTGGTTCTCCGCCTGCGTCGCCGGGGAAAAAAACAATTTGCGGGGTCTGCGGATGTGGGCATCCGACGTTTTACGATCGCAAGGTTCGTCGGGTGCGGGATCTTTCCTGCGGGGATCGGCGTGTTTGTCTGGAGGTGGAGATTCGCCGAGTTTGGTGCCGAAGGTGCGTGAAGGTGAAGCAGGAGCGTTTGGACTGGCTGGCCGACAATCCCTTTTACACGAAGCGTTTTGCCTTCTGGGTGGGGCG
>JAZDGZ010000560.1:0-2778 GCA_043806375.1 Pseudomonadota bacterium
ACTGAATGTCGGGGACGGGTTTGCGCCGTTGATCAAGAGGATGACTCAGGAGAAGATCAACGCCTACTGCAGCACTGCCGAAGACTATAATCCGATCCACGTGGACGAGGAATATGCCAAGACAACCCCCTTTAAAGGGACCATCGCGCCCGGGTATCAGTGCATGGCATACATTTCCGAACTGATGGCCCGTGAATTCGGCGAGGGGTGGTATATGGGCGGTACGATGGATCTGAGGTTAACCAGGCCCGTCCGGCCGGGGGATAGGCTTGTCACTCGCGCCAAAGTGGTCGAGAAAAAGGAAGAAGGGGAAAAAAGGGTTGTGATCTGTGAAGTACGCATAACCAACCAGAACAGCGAAGATGTGATGGTGGGCACTGCCGGTGCTTACTGCAAGTAATGAACAGCCAGCAATTAAACTTTTAAAGGAGGTCGTAAATGAAGGGACTACTTTCTTATGAAGACGTCGTTGTAACCGATGCGGTTCGAATTCCCATCGGTAAATTTGGTGGAACCCTGAAAGACTTCGACGTGGTTCAACTGGGGGCCATGGCGATCAAGGCCCTGTTGGAACGGTCAAAGATCGATCCGGCGTTGATCGAAGAGGTGGTGATGTCTCACACCAGGCAGGACGGCACGGGAACCAATCCCGCGAGGAACATGGCCCTTTTCGGAGGGGTTCCTATCCATGTTCCCGCTCAGACCGTGAATATGGTCTGCCCTGCGGGTCTCAAGGCCCAACATATTGGAGCCATGGGGATCCGGACCGGCGAAAGAGAGTTAGCCCTGGTTGGAGGGGGTGAGAGCATGAGTAATATCCCGCACCTCTTGAGGGGCGCCAGGTGGCAGGGATACAGGCTTACAAACATCACGATCGACGACGGGTTCCTCTATCTGACCGACAAGTGGTCTAACCTCGGTCCGGGGAATACCGCAGAATATACGAATGAAAAATTCGGCTTTACCCGCGAAGAGCAGGAACAGATCGGTGTGGAGAGCCATCAAAAGGCGGCCAAGGGATGGGCCGACGGTATCTTTGATGCGGAAGTGGTTCCCGTGAAGATTCCGGGGAAAAAAGGCCAGGAAGAAATCACATTTGCCAAGGACGAATGTTACAGGGAGGATGCGTCCCTGGAAAAGATGATGAAGCTGCCTACGCCTTTCAAGAAGGACGGCACCGTCACAGCAGGGAGTTCTTCAGGGATTACGGACGGTTCCGGGGCCATGTTGATGATGTCTCGAAAAAAGGCCGAGGAATTAGGGAGAAAACCTCTCTTCCATTTTGTGGATTTCATGTTTTTGGGCGTGGAACCCAAGGACTTTCTGGAAGGTCCGGGAGTGGTCATGCCCAAAATCCTCGAGAAGAATAAGCTCACCATAGATGACATGAAATACGTAGAAATTAACGAGGCCTTTGCCACCTGTCTCCTGACGGCTGAGAGGATGATGAAATGGAAGGACAGAGGTAAACTCAACCCCCATGGGGGATGCATCGCCCTGGGGCATCCGACCGGGTATAGCGGTATTCGACTCAACGTGCACCTCGCGCATACCCTAAAGAAGGGCGAGTACGGTCTGGCCTGCCTCTGCGGTGGAGGCGGAATGGCCGGCGCGGCGATCATTCAATCGGAAAGAGAGGCATGATTTGTAGCAGGTCTGACATCTAAGTCTACAACAACCAAACACTATTTTGTGAGGGAGGTAAGAAGATGGAAATCAAGAAAGTCGTGGTTGCCGGTATGGGCCTCATGGGCTCGGGGATCGCCCAAGTATATGCCGAAAGTGGCTGTACGGTTTACGTGACCGATATCTCTGATGATATGACCAAGAAGGGGCTCGCCTCGATCGATAAGTTTCTATCCAAGGCGGTCTCAAAGGGTAAGCTGGAAGAGAGCAAGAAGGCGGAGATCTTTGGGAGGATCAAGCCGGTCAAAAGCATTGAAGATGCCAAGGATGTCGATTTGGCCCAGGAGGCCGTTCCCGAGAATATGGCCCTCAAGAAAAAGATTCATGCCCGGATGGACCAGGTCTTTCCCCCGAATGTCATCCAGGCCGTTTGCACCTCGGCCCTTTGCATCAGCGAAATCGGCTCAGCCACGAAACGGCCGGACAAGGTCATAGGCACCCATTTTCACAGCCCGGCCCAAATTATGAAACTGGTGGAGGTCATCAAAGGGTTGAATACATCAGACGAGACCGTGTCTGCCATGAACGAGGTGTTGAAGAGAGGCGGCAAGCTGGCCATCAATGTCAACGACTCTCCGGGTTTTATTACCAGCCGGGTGTGGTGCCCCTTTGGCATGGCGGCAATCCAGACCATGGTTGAAGGCGTGGCGAAGCCGGAAGACATTGACGCCGCCATCAAGGGGGGCTTCAATCACCCCATGGGCCCGCTCGAGTTGATGGATATCATCGGGTTGGACGTCATGCTTCACGCAGCCGAAGATCTGGCCAAGAATTTCGGGCCGGCCTATGCCCCCCCGCCCCGGCTAAGAGCCATGGTTGCGGCCGGGCAATTGGGAGTCAAAACCGGTCAAGGGTTTTACAAGTACCCCGGAAAATGATCGGCTTACGATAAGGGTTTAAGCGATGGACTATAAGACGATCTTATATGACGTGGAAGAGGGTATAGCCAAGCTCACATTGAATATTCCCGAGAAGCTCAATCGCCTGAGCATCGAAACCATGAAGGAGATCGTTTCCGCCCTTCATGAAGCCAAGCAGGATGAAGGCGTGCGTGTGATCATCATTCAGGCGGCGGGCGAGAATGCCTTCTGC
>JAZDGZ010000561.1:0-3039 GCA_043806375.1 Pseudomonadota bacterium
GGCAAAATCCCGTTCACCCTGCCCACCTCTCCCTTGGAGACGCCCATCCAGATCCGGCGCAAATAGGAGACAGCGGCCGACTCCACGGAGATGACCATCCCCCTCCCGTTGCAGTACTGGCAGACCTGGTAACTCCTCGACTCAATGGACGGCCTCAATCGCTGTCTAGATAGTTCCATGAGACCGAATTTGGAAATGTGCGAAAGATCGGTCTTGGCGCGATCTTTCTTGAGTTCGTCCTTCAACACTTTTTCCACTTCCCTGATATGCTTTCGGTCCTTCATATCAATGAAATCGATGACGATGAGGCCCCCTATGTCCCTCAACCTGAGCTGCCGGGCGATCTCCACGGTCGCCTCCAGGTTTGTCTTGAAAACCATGCTCTCGGCATTATCCCCCAGGGTCCCCCGCCCGGAATTCACATCAATGGAAATCAAGGCCTCCGTAGGGTCAATGACGATCGATCCTCCCGACGGGAGGGTAACCTTATTGCGGTAAACGGTTTCTATCTGTTCTTCGATTTTGTACTGGTCGAAAATGGGGCGATTATCCTTGTAGAGCTTCACGCGCTCTTGATCCCTGGGGGAGATGATCCTCATGTATTCTCGGATCTTCACAAAGCTCTCCCTCTCGTCCACAAGGATCTCGGATACGTCACTCGTATAGTAGTCGCGGAGGGTCCGGAGGCAGGTGTCCTGTTCTTTATGAATCAGCGAAAGGGCCGGGGCTTCGCTTACCCTGTCCCTGATATTTTTCCACAATCTGAGAAGACGGTTCAGATCCTTTGAAAGCTCCCGCTTGTTCTGACCTGCAGCTACGGTCCTCACGATGTACCCGATCTCCTCCGGAAGCTTCAGTTGTTCCATGATCGCTTTGAGCCTCTGTCTCTCTTCATCGTCCTCGATCTTTCGTGATACCCCGTTCAAGGTCCGTCCGGGGGTCACTACAATGTACCTTCCGGCCAAGGAGATGTAGGTCGTGAGTTGGGCCCCTTTCTGCCCCGGCATGTCTCTTGTCACCTGCACGAGGAGTTCCTGACCCTTTTTCAGAATCTTCTCGATAGGGGGAATGCCCTGATCCTGTGAACCGGCGCTCCTTGTCTGGTAATATTCCGGATGGATATCACCTGTTGACAAAAAACCGTTCTTCGCAGACCCATAGTTGACAAAACAGGCCTGGAGCCTCGGATCTACCCGCTCAACAACGCCCCTGTAAATATTTCCCACCTTTTGTTCAACCGTAGACGTCTCGATCTGGAATCCATCCAGTACGCCGTCCTTAATAAAGGCGACCCTGTACTCCTCAGGGTCTACCGCATTGATCAACATCTTTGTCTTCATAAATCTCTCGACTCTCTTCTGGTGTTCCGTTTAAAGTGCTGCTCGGCCTGATACATGAAGGTCCTTATAGCCGTCTCTCTGCCCGGTTGATAGGTCCCGTCACAAGGGGTATCCAGGTAGGGTACCTTCATGCGGTTCATGATAGGTCTTACGATCGAGGAGGTAATGGTGCTCGGCATGCAGGTGAAGGGATAGACGTTCACCACGCCGTTATATCCTTCGCGGACAAATTCCAGAATACCCGGAATACTTAAGCAGGCCTCGGTCCCCACATCGAAGGAGTACAGGTTCTCTTCTCTCAGGATATCTTCCAGGTGGTCCACCCGATGGTCTTCCGGCAGATGAATGACGGCCTTCACGCGGTTGTAGACCTGATTCTGTCTATATTGCTGGTAGGAAAGCTCCAGGCGGTAGCTCAAAAACTTTTTGAGATATCTTTTTATCCCCTGGAGCCTCAATTGCTTGACATTGAGCCGAAGGCCTATCTTCGCCTCTCTCATCCTGTCATAGGTGGTGTAGTTGACCCACTCTGCGATGGAGGATTTGACCACCTCGGCCCCATACCTTTCCAGCATTCGAATGACATCCTGGTTTGCGTGGACATGGGTTCTCAGATAGATTTCACCCACCATGCCGATAAGCGGCTTGGGAGGAATCTTTGGATCGATGATCCCCTTCCCCTCTTCGACAACCTCCTCCAGTTTGTTAAGAATATCGTCGAACGCCTTCGCAGGGCCCAGCTTTTCAAAGGCTTCGGACATCCCGTGCATGGCCCTCTCTATGAATTCATCGGCCCTGCCCTTTTCATTTTCGTAGGGCCGAATCCTCCACAGGAGCCGATCCAGCACATCGGCGACCACGACGGAAAAGTAGGCCACTTTTCTGAACTCCCGGCCCTGTTTCTCATCGAACATGCCCCCCAGGGAATAGGAATCTTTTGAGCTCAGGGACCCGATCTTCAGCCTTCTCAGCTCAGGAAACGAATCCAACACGATTCTCTGATATTTATTGTACATGCCGAAACGGCAAGGGCCTTCCGCCTCCGGCATGAAGTAGATGTACTTCTCCGGGTCAAAGGCATCGCCCAGTCTTTCCATTTCTTTTTTCATGAAAAGCAGGACGTCTCCCATCGTGACCTGGCAGGGGAAACATTCCTTGCCGGAGGTAAATTCTTTTCCCAGATCGAGCCCCTTGTAGGTCTCCATGACCAGGGCATTGACGCCAAAACCCCTGAAGGTTCCCGCGAGAAGGTGGCCGCCTATTCTGTTCATCTCGGGGATAAGGCAGATCTTGTCTCGCAGCCGGAATTGCCCTACGCTTTCACGAAAGGTTTGAAAGGTCTGAGTTCTTTCCGCTTCCATCTTCACCTCAGTTGGATACCCTTAAGTCCCGGTAAGATCGCGTTTGCAGTTTCTGCATGGTATTTTCGATGACGTTCTTGAAGGCCTCCAGCCTGGTCATCATACCGGCCACTGCGCTGTGCTCATCCAGTTCCAGGATGAGATAGGGTCTATCCCCCATGATGTACCTGTAGAAATGCTCGACAAAGGAGTCGGCGCCGCAACTGAAATTGGTCAGATGAAGTCCGAAATAGTGAGGGCGGCCCATTATGAACTTTGCCGTCCTCAGGATCTGGGCACCCAGGCCCCAATACATGGAAGAAAAATCACTCAAGTCCACCGACGAGACGTCGATGAAA
>JAZDGZ010000562.1:0-6297 GCA_043806375.1 Pseudomonadota bacterium
TCAATCATGTACCTCCTCCAGGAGAACCAAATAAAGAAAAAGAAATTCGGTTCTCTTTACAGCCGGTTGCCCTCACTGGAGACGCTGGATTCGATCAATCGTCTGTCTCTCATGTACGGATTTGCTTTCTTGACGGTCGGCATGGTTACCGGAGCCGTTTATGCGCAATACGCCCTCGGGAGTTACTGGCGATGGGACCCCAAGGAGGTATGGTCTCTGATCGCTTGGATCATCTACGCGATACTCCTTCATGAAAGGCTTGCGGTCGGCTGGCGGGGTCGAAGGGCGGCTATCATGGCCATTTTCGCCTTTGTCGTCCTGATTTTCACCTTCATAGGCGTCAGCCTGTGGCTGAGCGATTACCATAGCTTTAAGAGCCTGGAGGGCCGCTTCGGGCTATGATCAAGCTCGTTGACATCGGAATGAACCATGAGACCGCGCCGGTTGAATTGCGAGAATGCCTTGCAAAGGAACCCTTTCTTGTGGACGTCGCCTTGGTCTCAATGAGGGAATTGGCTTGCATAAAAGAGGGGTTGTTTTTGTCCACCTGCAACCGCGTAGAGGCCTTGCTGACCACGGAGGCCCTTGACGAGGCGAAGAGGTCGGTGGTTTCCATGATGTCCCGACTGGGTGGAATCCCTGAGGAGAGATTCCATGCCAATCTTTTCTTTTATGAAGACCGGGATGCGGTGCGTCACATCTTCAGGGTCGCCTCAAGCCTGGATTCCATGGTGGTGGGGGAACCTCAAATCCTCGGCCAGATCAAGGATGCCTATTATCAGGCTACGAGACAAAAGACGGCGGGCGTGGTTCTGAATCGGCTCATGCATAGGGCCTTTCACGCGGCCAAGAGGGTAAGGACCGAGACGGGGATATCCGACGCGGCCGTCTCCGTGAGTTATGCCGCCGTTGAGTTGGCCAAGAAGATATTTTATGACTTAACGGGGAAAAAGGTCCTTCTCATAGGGGCCGGTGAGATGGCGGAACTGGCGGCGAGGCATCTCTTGCAACAGGGTGTCGACTCCATCAAGGTCGCCAACAGGACCTTTCAGCGTGCTGTGGAGGTGGCGGAGAAATTCAAGGGAAGCGCGGTCTCCTTTGAAGAGATAGAATCGCAGCTCCTGGAGGTGGATATCGTCGTCTCTTCGACCGCCTCGACGGAATACGTGATTACCTATGATCTGGTAAAAGGATCCCTTAAAAAGAGGCGCAACCGTCCCCTCTTTTTTATCGATATTGCCGTTCCGAGAGATGTAGATCCCAGGGTGAACGAACTCGGAAACATCTATCTTTATGACATAGACGACCTCAGAGGCATTATTCAGATCAACATGGCGCAACGCCGGCAGGAGGCCGTCAAGGCGGAGCGGGTTGTCGAGGAAGAGGTGCTGAAATTTGAAAAATGGTTGAAGACCCTGGAGGTCGTTCCCACCATCGTTTCGCTGAAGGAGAAGGCCGAGGCCATTCGACAGGCCGAGATCAAGAGGAGCCTGGCGGGTTATGGGGAGTTCAGCCCGTCCCAGATGAAGATACTGGAGACCCTGACCCTTTCCATCACCGAAAAGATCATGAATGATCCCATCCTTACCTTGAAAAGAAAGTCCGACCGGCCGAGCAGGGATGTCTATCTCGATACGACCAGAAAATTGTTCAACCTCGATCAAGATGACGGTGAGGAGAATTAACCACATGGATGTGAACAGAATGATAAAAACCCTGAGGGAGCACCCTGAGTCACATAAGATCGGAATGATCGCAAGCCACCTCGGTGTCGTACGAGCGAGTTCTCGGGACGGTCGTGAGGTGACGGGGCTCGAGGTGGTCTACGATCAGAAGGTGCTTGGTTATATTATTAACGATATTAAAATATTGCCTGGTATAGTTGATGTGTTGGTTGATATAAATGAGGGACGCCTGAAGATCGGCGATGAGATCTTGGCCGTGGCCGTTGCAGGCGACATTCGGGAAAACGTCTTTAGCGCCCTCATCAAGGCCGTTGACCGCATCAAGGCCGAGGCGAGCAAAAAGAAGGAATTTTTTAGATAAGGGGCCTCTGGATTCTTGAGAGGTGTTCGTCAGTTTATACAAGGGGTGATTTCATGGGAATGGTCGATGTTGCTGAAAAACCGGTCGTGTTGCGCAAGGCGGAAGCAGTGGGGAGGATATGTCTGTCGCCGAAGACTATCGGAGAGATAAAGGCAGGGAGAATCAAGAAAGGCAACCCTCTGCCGGTGGCGGAAGTGGCGGCCATGAATGCCGCAAAACAGACTCACCTCCTCATTCCTCACTGTCATCAGATTGCGCTTGATACGGTTCGCGTGGAGTTCCAGGTTTCTTCCGACTTCATTGAGGCGACTTGCTTTGTGAAGGCCCAGGCAAGGACCGGTGTGGAGATGGAGGCCCTTCTGGGGGTCTCCGTGGCGCTGAACACCGTGTGGGATATGGTAAAATACCTGGAAAAAGATGAGACGGGCCAGTAT
The DNA here is from genome assembly GCA_043806375.1 of Pseudomonadota bacterium. Classification (GTDB taxonomy): domain Bacteria; phylum Desulfobacterota; class DSM-4660; order Desulfatiglandales; family HGW-15; genus JAZDGZ01. Next base: position 2,481 of record JAZDGZ010000562.1, read on the forward strand.
CCCGGCACCAGGATTACTGACATCAGGGTGGTTAAAAAAGAGAAAATCCCGCCCAAGGAGTGAGACTCTACCAGGAGAGAGGCTGTGTCGCAACCCCGCGTGTTCCCGTTTTCTGTCATTTCGACCGAAGGGAGAAATCTTAAAATCCAGCTACATGTAAAATCAAGATTTCTCGCCCCGTTTAATCGGGGGCTCGAAATGACATTACGACACAGCATCAGAGCTGATGGGTTCAGTGACAACTCATCCGCCCCCGTGCTATTGGCGGGCCTCTTGGTCTTGGAACGGTCGGCCTTTTCTTGACGGGTCGTTCTTGGTCATACGAGGGAAAGATGGTCTTGCTTCGACATAGAATCAAGGGGGCTCGACGGGCAAAGCGGAGAGGGACTCCTTTTGGAGTTCCGGGGAAGCCCCTCTTGATCATCGCCCTGGGCGTGTTTCTTGGTCTGGCGACTTCTTCGGGCTCATGCCTGGCTGAGACGGCTGTTATTCCCATGCAATACCGAAGCGCTGCCGAGGCCTTGCCTATGGTGCGGCAGTTGCTCTCCCCGGAAGGCAGGGCTGTGGCGGATGGGCGCACCAACAGGCTTCTCGTCGTGGACGAGGAGAAGGCGATAGCGCAAGTCCGCGCGTTTCTGGAAGGTTTTGACAGGCCGGGAAAACAGGCTAGGATCCGGGTCAGGTTTGAAGAGGCAAGCGCGAGGGAGAGCACGGCCGTTCAAGGAAAGGCCCGCGCATCCGGGGATGAGTGGTCTGTGAGGCTCGGAAAGCCTATGACGAAGGACGGCGCGGAGCTTCATCTTCGGGATGGAAGCCGGAGCCGGCAGGCAAGTTCCGAGTTCTTCGTCAGTGTTGTCTCCGGCAGTCCGGCTTACATCATGGTGGGGCAGGAGATTATCTATAACCAGCGATGGGTTGATCTGACGAGGCGTTATGCCCGGATCACGGAATCGGTGACGATTCAAAGAATCGAAACAGGATTCGAGGTCAAGCCGGTGATTCTGAAGGCGCACGCTGAGGTCGAGATCATTCCGAGGATTTCGCATGGGGGACCGGGTTCCCGTGTGATCCAATTTACCGAGGCTTCGACCCGGCTTTCGGCGCCCATAGGAGAGTGGGTGACGATCGGGGGGGCAAGCCGGGAATCCAACGAGGTGATCAGGGCGATTCTGGAGGCGGGCAGCGGAAAGACGGTCTCGATGACTTCTATGTCGCTGCTGGTGGAAACAAGCAACTAGCCTTTTAGCGAAGGTTTTTTAAAGATGCAGGAACGAAGAAGGAGTCAGTCTAGTCAGGTCCTGGATCCTGTTAAAGAGAAAATTCAGGTACCGGCCGAATACTGGGAAGAGATCGAGAAGAGAGACATGGCCGCTCTCTGCGAGGATGGTCTTGCCGAGGCCTATTCGCCACAAGACGTGGTGCTCTCCGTCCTGGGGAGGCAGATCCTGGTGGACAGAAAGAACCATTCCTTGAGGCGCAAGGACAAAGGGGAATGGGAACCCGTGACCAACCCTCTTCTTGAGCTTCTGATCCTCGTCTATCTTCTCCACGTGGGGCCTCAACTTCTGAGCCATGAACTCATCAGTCTTCACGAACTCAAGACAGCCCATTTTTTTCAGGGACCCCATGAATTGAATGTGGGTGGATTGCTCGAACGTTTCGGACGGGACCTGAATGGATTCAGGAAAGCGGCGGAGTCTCTGGGTGGGGAAAAGCAGAATCTGGCCGATGCGGCATACAGGATACCCTCTTTTCCGAAGATACCCCTGTATTACCTCTTATGGCAGGGGGACGAAGAATTTGATGCCCGCCTATCTGTCCTCTTCGATCGCACGGTGGAAAGGATTCTCTCGGCGGACGCGATATGGGGACTGGTCAATCTGGTCACAGATGCCTTGCTTAGGGCCCCTGAACCCCCTTTCTGATTACCCCTAGCCCTGTTCGCCATGAAGAGCTTAGGGCTCGATTGAGCCCGCAGGGTTCATTGAAAGTATTCATGGCCTGATCCAAAGCCTTCGGCATTCCCTGTGAGTTCTGTGGGAGGCCTTAAGTTCTCCGGATGCGGATCGTAACCAGGTTCTGGCGGTCCGGACATTCCAGGACCATCTCGTCAGCGCTGCCCCACGGATAGGTCCCACCAAATTGCATGACGTTCAGGTTCGGAAAGATGTCGTGATAAAAGAAACCGCAGAGGCCGCCGCTGTCCCAGCAGCTCATTTGGAAGGTCTCGCCGACCTTATGGCCGGCACTGCACGTGCCCTTTATGGAGAGCACTTCAGCGCTCAGGGGTTTGATGTTCTCCGGGTTAAGGGCCATGACCAATCTCCTTTCTTTGCCCTCGTCAGACCTCGAGGCTCGGTCAAGAGAGGGGAGTCTACGACTGTTGAAGGTAAGGTTCTCACCATAGAAGACTAAAATAAAAGTGAGGGCCTGTAAATCAAAAAATCGCTGAGTGCTCCTCAGCTACGAAGGGGCTCGGAAGATTTCGGAGAGGCAGGCTATCTGTGCCCGGGTTAATGTCCTTTTCGGGGATGGTGGAAACCCCTCGCCTTTAGGCGAAGCATGAACCAGCGACACGTGAACAAAGTGAACATGAGCTGGATTCTAAGAATACCCGAAATTTGCCACATCCCAGTTCGTTGGTATGAAGCAACACCGTGTCACATCGTCACTCCGGCGAACGCGGCTGTGTCACAATGTCATTTCGAGTCCCCGATTGAACGGGGGCGAGAAATCTTGATTTTGCATGTGGTTGGATTTTAAGATTTCTCCCTTCGGTCGAAATGACAGAAAACCGGCACACACGGATTGCGACACGGCCTCGAACGCCGGAGTCCAGAGACTCATTGGCCTTTAAAAGCCTGGATTCCCCCCGTACCAGGTACGGGAGGAATGACGGGAAAAGGAAGTGGCGGTCGACGGTAGTCGACGGTTATTCACGCACCCCTCGGCTTCAAGGCGAGGGAGGATTCACTCACGTTGTACAAAATAGTATTGGGTGTGAAAATTTTGAGACCATCGAACCGGACGCTCCACGGGCGCCAAACGTTTTGGTTGCAGAGTGTATTTGGAATATGATAGCTCTCATGAGTACCCAAGACCGGTTTTCAAACGTTGGCGGCGATTTGGAACATGGTAGGGCGGGTTCAATGAAGGTCAGCTGAGAAGAGACTGCCGGAGATAGAAGAAGGGCCGAGATCCGTCTCTCATTGAAGAATCCCGAAGGAGGAATTGCCAGGAAATGCATTTGGAACTGAGCATGAAGCAGGCGGTCATCAGGCGAACAGTGAGGAAGTTCGCTGAAGAAAGGCTCTCTCCTGCAGCGGGTGAGATGGACGCCACGGCCAGATTTCCCCTGGAGATTGCCGGGGAGATGGCGGACCTGCATTATTTCGGTCTGGAAATCCCTGCCGAGTATGGCGGCGCCGGGCTCGACACGGTCAGCTATGCCGTCGTGATTGAAGAGATATCCCGGGCTTCCGGGGCAATGGGACTATGCGTTTCCGTTCATAACAGCGTATCCGCATACCCCGTTTATGAGTTTGGCAACGAAGAGCAGCGGCGGGGCTTCCTGGTTCCAATGGCCAAGGGACAGAAAATCGGCACCTTCTGCCTCACTGAACCCAACGCCGGCTCGGACGCCTCTGCATTGGAGACGATCGCCACGAGAGATGGTGACGGATACATCCTGAACGGGAACAAGATATTCGTCACCAATGGGGCGGTCTCCGGAACAAACCTCATCTTCGCACTCACCAATCCCGCGCCTGAGAGGAGAGAATTCACCGTATTCATCGTCGAATCGGAGAGAGACGGA
>JAZDGZ010000563.1:0-3137 GCA_043806375.1 Pseudomonadota bacterium
TAAATATACTCTCCAAAATAGGAGAATTTTTCCAGGAAGGGCTTAAGGTCCGCCTCCTTCCAGGGTATGATTTTAATCTTATGGGTCGCCGTCACCAGATCGGCCAATTCCGCCGTCAGGAACGAGGCGTCAACGGCGCCATCCTTCAAGATATCGGCCAGGGCCCCGGTCTGGCTGAAGAACGGTTTGATATCCTTCTGGTAATCAATGCCGTGAGCGGCGAGCTGGCCCCTGGAAATGACGCCGATGCCTCCCGTGCCGACCCCCACTTTCTTCCCCTTCAGGTCCCGAATGGTTTTTATATCGGAATCCGCAAGGGTGGCCCAGATATTGCCGTTGGGCAGGAGACGGGCAACGACCCGAAAATCAATGGGCTTATCTTTGAACATGTTGCTCCCTTCTCGGGCGAAATAGCCGATCATGGGAGAGATGACACCCAGGTGCATCTTCTTCTGGCCGATGAGACGGAGGTTTTCCGTGGACCCCTCGGTGAATTCGACCGTTATGTTAAATTCGGGCAAGGCCTTGTTGATGCACTGTGCGAAAGGACTTCCGATATTATAGAAAAGACCTCCGACGGAGCTCGTTCCCATGGAGATCTGCTTCACCTCGGCCTGGGCCGCGGTAAAAGAAAAAGCCATCAGACCTAAGCCGATGAACAACGCTGTTAGGTTCTTGTTTTTCATCTTAACCCCCTTTCTGAGTTGGTTCATATGGTTTTAAAAGAGTGAGTGGGAAAACATGGATGCCACAAGCCTTTGGCGAAAGAAAAAATCATCACCCCCTTTCCTCGTTTCGTTTTCTGCACAACCCAATAAAATTCCCATCCGGAAAACGCGATCCTTGCCAGTTCCAGGCCCTTCACAAGCTATAGGTAAGTGGTTCAAACCGCGTTTCCGGCTTACCATCCGTGCCCTTTTTGACGACGATCAGGCCACAGTAGTTCGCATCATCGGTTTCAGTATAGTCGGCCCTGTAGTGGTAGGGCGGGAACCTGGTCTCCTTGCGGGCCAAGGCGGCGTTGGCCGTGATCTTGGCCACCTGCTGGATATTCATGGCCTCATGGACCCGCATCAGTTCATGCAAATTGCCCGCCCTCATTTCATCCCGTGCAGGGTCCAGTCGGTCAAGCTTGATGACGGCGCCCTTGAGGCTGTTCTCGGTCTTGACCGGGCCGAAGTGGTCCGTCGTAATGATTCTCACGATGTCCTCAAATTCCCAGTAAGGGATTCCCTCCTTTTTGTCCAAAGGTTTGAAGACCCGTTCTTTTTCATCCGCCATCGTCTTTGGATCAAGCGGTTTGTGGGCCTTGGCCCGACCGGCGTAGGCCGCGGCATGTTTTCCTGCGGCGTAACCCCCGGCCGTGGCGATGTGGAGACACCCCATCTGGTCGGAGGCATCTCCGGCCGCGAAGAGTCCGGGGATATTGGCGGCGCACGTCTCGTCTATCTTTATCCCGCTGCCGCACTGTTCGGAGGGACGCGCCTGCATCGGCTCAGAGACGGTCATTTCGATCATGGTCCCCTCCAGGTTGTACCCTTTTTTGATCAGGAAGTCGGGCAGGGTGTCTTTGTCGTACCCCAGCGTGGTGAACAGGTGTTCCCGATCCTTCCGGCTCAGATGACGGCAGTCCATGTAGATGGGGCCCCGGCCCTCCTTGATTTCCTGCATGGTGCCCCAGATCACATAATTTCTTGGCCCCAGCTCTCCCATGGGATGGTAGCGCTCCAAGTACTGTTCTCCCAGGGAATTGACCAGGTGGGATCCCATCCCCAGAAAGGCGTTGAACCCCGGGGCGCTGAAGCCCTTGGGCACGATGGTCAGGCGGATATACTCCATGTTGGCCAGTTCCACGCCGGCGTCAAAGGCCTGGCGGTGCAGATCCCCTGTGCAGGCCGGGCAGTACCACAGGTTGAAAGGGTTCCCGGTCTGGGGCCTGAACATCCTGTTCGTGTTGCCCGTAGAGATGACGATCGCCTTGGCCTGGACCTGGTAGAAGTCGCCCGTTCGAATGTCAAACCCGGTGAAGCCGGCCATTTCCCCGTTGTGAAGAAAGAGATTCGTCACCTGGACCCGGTTCAAGACCTGACACCCGAGCCTTCGGACCTCCTTTGCCATCTTGGGTTTCAACCGCTTGCCGTTAAAGTTGATCGCCATGGGCCCCGGTTGACCCAGGGCCTGGGTCCGGTAGAATTTTCCGGTGGCAGGATCCCTGAGGGAAATACCGATCCTTTCGATTCGTTCGATGGCCCCGTTCAGTTCTTCACAATAGACCGCCTCATGGACCTTGAGATTGACCGCCCCCCGCGCGACCCGCCCCACATATTTCAACCAGGATTCACGGGTATCCCACGGCTCGCCTGTTTCGAGATAGGCGTGAAAATGGTCTATGCCCCCTGCAATGGCGCCGCTTCGCTCGATATTGGCCTTTTCAACCACGAGCACCTTAAGGCCCCGTTCAGCGGCAGCCATGGCCGTGTTGAGCCCTGCCGTCCCTCCGCCGATGACGGCCACGTCAGTCGCTATCTGGACTGTCTCCCCGAATTTCATGGTTCCTCCTGTCTGTCGGCCTGATCTCTCACAGGGATCAAGCCAGCTCAATTTCTCTTTCCCCCGGACTCACCCTGACACGATGGGCCCAGCCGGATTCCAAACTCCCCACAGGACCGCACCTGAAAGGACAAACTCAGATACCCAGCATGATCAGGGGGAATTCGATGCTCACCGCATCGGTGGGGCAGTCCTGCCGGCAGGCCCCGCAATGCCAGCATTCGGCCGGGTATCGCACTTGAACCTCCTTGTCTTCCATATAGAAGACGTCCAAAGGGCAATGCTTGTCGCAAATTCCGCACCCGTTGCACTTGTCTCGATCAATGACAGGCGGCATGGCGCCCTCCTCTCCTTGTGTCGTGTCCCAAAAGAAATTTATAAAAATAAGGCCAAAGCTGGCTGTGGTTCTTAGTTTGTCAAAAGGTAAAATTCGAAGCACGAAATAAGAAATCCGAAACAATATTCAAAATTCAAATCTTCCAATGCTCTAAACATGTTTCGGATTTTAGTCATTTGAGATTCGGGTTTGTTTCGTATTTCGATATTCGAATTTCGAGTTTAAAATGTCCCATTTAGGAAGACTGAAC
>JAZDGZ010000564.1:0-3826 GCA_043806375.1 Pseudomonadota bacterium
ATTTGCTCTTTCATTGCGAGTTTGTTTCACTGGCAGGCGGCTGAAAGACACCTGCTGTGCAGGCTGATCAAAAATGCCCGGATGTCCCGCTCGCGGGGGCACCCGAAACCGGGGACCCACCCGAAGGGTGGAGACTCAGCGCACCGGGCGGACAAATTCCGAGGAGTGGGCCATACCTAGAAATACGCCGCAACGACTTGCCCTGTTAAATCGGCTACGCCGTCTCGCACAGCGAGAATTTAACAGGGTGGGGAATGAGGGTAACGCCGCTTGAGCCGTGCGACATCCCTTCCCGGCGGGGAGATGGACGTTTTTCAGCAGCCTGCAAAAAGATTTTAAGTGGATTTTTAGACAGTATCAACAGCATCAGACGGCGCACCGCGCTCCCTGCATGGCAATCCCTAGACCCCTTTCGGGGGTTATGACTTCACCATGTTGGCTACCTGGGAAAATGCCGGCGGGTCATACACAGCCATCTCGGCGAGGACCTTCCTGTCCAAGTCAATGCCCGCCTTATGAAGTCCGCCGATCAACTGACTGTAGGAAAGGCCATGTTCTCGGGCCGCGGCGTTGATCCTTACGATCCAAAGTCTGCGAAAATCTCGTTTCCTAACCCTTCGATCCCGGTAGGCAAACTGCCTCGCCCTCATTAAAGTAATAAATGCTGTCTTAAAGAGCTTGCTGTGGCCTCCCCGGAAACCCTTTGCGGCCTTTAACACCTTGTTTCGCCTATGTCTGGCCTTAAAACCTCTTTTTACCCTTGGCATGACTAACCCTCTCTCTTGTAATCAAATTCTCTAAAAAACCAAAAGTCTTCATTACGGCAGGGCAACCCTTTGATCAGCAATCTCTATCTGGACTCTAGAGAAAAGAAGCCTGTGTTCAAAGCCCGCGTTGAGGATCTCTTCTGATTTGTCGAATGGATGCTCTGCCGATAGCAGATCGCTTCAAAAAACGACGCATGGGCCTGCCCCGCCCCCTCCTCGGACTGCATCAGCCCCTGCCAAACAAATCTCCGCCGTTACAAATAGGGGATAAGCCTGGCTATGCCCTTCCTGTTTGCAGAATCCACAAGGGCTGATTTGCGCAGATTCCTTTTCCTCTTCGTAGTCTTCTTGGTAAGGATATGATTGGAAAAAGCCTTATTCCTGGCAATTCTTCCAGACCCCGTGGTCTTGAACCTCTTCGCTGCCCCACGGTTGGTTTTAATCTTGGGCATTTCTTAATCCTCCCTCTCTACTAAAAAATTGAGAGACCCCGTTTCTGCAAATGCTAAAGCCTCGGGCACCGACCCACAGGTCGCCACGAACCGGAGGCTCTCGCGCTTCTGCAATTGAAACCTCCAGGGGATCACTGGAACGATGCGGGCCCCTCAGGTAGGGCTCCCCTTTGAACGACGTCCTTATTTAGGGACAATGACCATGGTCAGGCGCCAGCCTTCCCTTGTCGGCCGCTGTTCCACAGTGCCTATGTCCACGATATCCTCGGCAATTCTCTCCAGGAGTTTCACACCGGCATCCATATAGGCCATCTCCCGGCCTCTGAACAAGACGGAGATCTTGACCCGATCCTTCTTCTCGAGAAATTTCTTAAGGTTTTTCATCTTGAACCCTAAGTCATGATCCTCGGTACGGGGTCTGAGCCTGATCTCTTTGACCTGGAAGGTCTTCCCCTTTTTCTTTCCTTCCTGTAATTTCTTGCTGGCCTCGTACTTATATTTCCCATAATCCATGATCCTACAAACAGGCGGATCGGCATTGGGGGAAACCTCCACCAGATCCAGTCCCTCCCGCCTCGCAGCCTCAAGGGCCTCGCGAGCCGCCATAATGCCAAGCTGTTCTCCTCCAGCGGAGATCAGCCTGACCGTCCTTGCTTGGATCCTCTCATTGACATTGACATCATCGCTCTTCTTACCTATAACCCTACCTCCTTTGTCTGCATTCTTCGTTGATCAGGTCGATGAACTCCCCTTGGGACATAAAGGGCAAATTCTGACCGCTCCTCAGCCTTGGGGTCAAGCCTTCCTTTTCAGCCTCCTTGTCGCCAAGGATCAGCATATAGGGAATCTTCTGCAACTGGGCCTCTCTCACCTTGAGGCCCAGTTTCTCATTGCGGAAATCACCCTCAACCCTTATTCCCGCCTCTCTGAGGCCCTTCAACAGCTGCTCACCGTAGGGGATATTTCGGTCCGTCACGGTCATGATGATCGCCTGCACAGGTGAAAGCCAAGTGGGGAAGGCCCCGCCATAGTGCTCTATCAGGACGCCGATGAACCTCTCCAGGGCTCCAAGGATGACTCTATGAATCATTGCGGGTCTGTGTTTCCGTCCGTCTCTATCGACATAAACGAGATTGAACCGCTCCGGTAGAGTGAAATCACACTGGATGGTTGCGCACTGCCACTTCCTGTCCAGGGCGTCCTTCAGTTTCACATCAATCTTGGGCCCGTAAAAGGCGCCGTCCCCTTCGTTGATCTGGTAGGGTAACTGATTGTCCTCCACGGCCTTGATGAGGGCATTGGTCGCCCTCTCCCAGTCTTCGTCCGATCCAATCGATTTTTCGGGGCGGGTACTGATCTCCAGTTCATACTCGAACTGAAAGATACCCATCATGTCCCTCACGAAATCGAGAACCCCTTTTATCTCCCCATTCAACTGTTCGGGCGTACACAGAATATGGGCGTCATCTTGGGTGAACTCCCTGACTCTCAGCAACCCGTGCAACACCCCCGACCGCTCGTGCCGATGCACCAATCCCAGTTCAAAGTATCTCTTGGGCAGATCCCGGTAGCTCCTTATGGCCGAACTGAAAATGAGCATATGGGAGAGGCAATTCATGGGTTTGATGCCGTAAGAATGGCCGTCGATCTCCGTGAAGTACATATTTTCCCGGTAATTCTCAAAATGACCGGATCTCTGCCACAATTCGGTCTTGAGGATCTGGGGGCCCTTCACCAGTTCATAACCGCGCTTCAGGTGTTCCTGGGTCTCGAACTCCTCCAGGATATGGCGGAGGGTCCCCCCTTTCGGATGCCACACCACCATGCCCGCGCCTATTTCCTCATAGGTACTGAAAAGGCCCAGCTGTTGACCCAGCCTCACATGATCCCTCTTTTTCGCCTCCTCAAGCTTCTTGAGATAGCTCTTCAGCGACTTCTGGTCCGGGAAGGCCACGCCGTATATCCTGCTCAGCATGGCCCTTTTCTCGTCGCCACGCCAGTAGGCGCCCGCGACTTTCGTAAGGTGGAAGGCCTTTATCTTGCCGGTCGAGGGGAGATGGGGTCCCCGGCAGAGGTCCGTGAAATCTCCCTGGCTATAAAGTGAAACATTCTCTGCATCCAAATCGTTGATCAGTTCCACCTTGTAGCCTTCCCCCAGACCGTCAAAAAACTCCAGGGCCTGCGCCTTTGTCATTTCCCTTCTTTCAAAGGCGTGATCGGCCTTGATGATCTCCTGCATCCTCTTTTCGATTTCCGGGAGGTCTTCCTCTTTGAACGGCCGCTCATAATCAAAGTCATAATAGAAACCGTTTTCAATGGCGGGACCGATGGTCACCTTCACACCCGGGAAAAGCCCCCTCACTGCCATGGCCATAACATGGGAGGTGCTGTGACGAAGGATCTCCAAACCCTCTTCCGACTCGAGAAAAATGGGCTCCAGTTCGCTCTCAGCCCCCACGGGACCAGAAAGGTCTCGTTTCTCACCATTCACCCTGACAGCCACAACCCGGTCCAATCCTTTCACGCCCAGATGACGCAAGGCATCGAGGCCTGAAAGATTCTCGGCCTGGATCTCCTTCGGGGCTTGGCCCTTTATGCTGATGCTAT
>JAZDGZ010000565.1:0-10316 GCA_043806375.1 Pseudomonadota bacterium
CTCGGGAGTGATCACTCCTTCTGCCATACTTGCCTCAGTCTTTTTCACTATTCTCCTCTCCTTAATGCGTGCTGTTGTTTTCGCTGTCGAGTAATCGCCGTTCCGCCCTGTTCCGGACCAACCTATCTCTGCTCCATGTGATCGCCACCCGAGATTTGGCGAGGCGCCTTCAAATCTCTGTCCTATTTTTTCGGGAAAAGTTCACCGCCCCTGTATTGTTTTTTCAGCTCCTGTTTCGCTATCTTTCCTACCGTGTTTTTTGGGAGTTCGTCCAACAGGTCCACTGATTTCGGTCTCTTGAATCCGGCCAGCCTGGGTCTGCAGAAATCGATGATTTCCTGTGGCGTCACCTTATCCTTATACTCGGGCTTGAGGCTCACGACGGCCTTGACCGCTTCGCCCCATTCCTTGTCGGGGACACCGATCACAGCGGCCTCCCTGACGGCGGAATGCTGGTAGATCACCTCCTCGACCTCGTAACTTGAGACATTTTCTCCTCCGGTAATGATGACGTCCTTTTTTCGATCCACGATGAATATGTAGGCATCTTCGTCCCGGTAGCCCAGGTCGCCGGTGTAGACCCATCCGCCTCTGAAAACCTCTGCGGTCTCCTCGGGCATCTTCCAGTATCCCAGGGCAACATTGTCTCCTTTCGCAATGATCTCCCCCACTTGTCCGGGAGGCAATTCGTTACCCCCATCATCCACAATTTTGACTTCCACCCCCATGCTGTCACGCCCTACGGACCCGAGTTTGGCGGCCAGAGGGCCGGACAAAGCGTGCTCCGTGGTGGGAATGGAGATCATGGAACCGGAGGCTTCCGTAGCGCCCAGCCCGGTATAGAAGCGGTGAGGTCCGAGGACTTCCATGGCCTTTTTCAGCTGTTCAAGGGCTATGGGGGCCCCTGCATACATGATCAGGCGAAGGCTTTCCAGATCGTAGTCCTTGAGGTTGGGGAGGGAGACGATACGGAGAAGCATGGTAGGGACCAGATTAAGAAAGGTCACCTTTTCCCGCTGCACGATTTCCAATACCGTTTCGACGTCGAAGCGGGGAAGCAAAATGATGGTCCCGCCGCGATAGAAGTGGGTCATGGTGGGCCAGAAACCGCCGTTGTGGTACATGGGCATGACCAGAAGATTGATCTCTTCCGGCACGATGCGTAGCTCAAGCGTCATGGTGTTTGTGTTTGCCATGATGTTGCGATGGGACGTCATAACGCCTTTTGGGGTTCCCGTAGCGCCGCTCGTGTACATGATCATCATCATATCGTCAGGATCGATGTCCACGTTAGGTTCCTCCGGGGAAGCGACTTCCAGGAGTTTGTCGTAGGACAGGACATCCCTCTCTTCGCCCCCTATCGAAATCACGTGCCTGACACTTGGAATGGCTCCTCGAATCTGATTTGCGATTTTGTCGATTGAATGATGATAGAAAAAGGCGACGGCGTCCGAATGATTGATGATATAAAGGGCTTCCTCAGCCGAAAAGCGGGCATTGACCGGGATGATGACCAGCCCCCCTTTGGCCGCGGCAAAGTATGCTTCAGCAAATTCATGGCAGTTTTCAGCCATGAAGGCCATCTTATCCCCCTTCCTCAGCCCGAGTGCCGTTAAGGCATTGGTGAGGCGATTTACCCGGTTGTTGATTTCAGCGTAAGAGTAACCCTTATGGCCGTCGACGAGGCCGATTTTTTTTGCATGGATTCTGCTGTTCCTTCTTATCATGTCTCCGACAAGCATCATCTAACACCTCCGACAGTAGCATTTAGTCAAAACATGTGATTCAAATGGTCTTATCGGACATTACGACGAGGCCGATTGATTCTGAAAGGGGTTGACAAAAATCCTGTAAGATTCAAAAACAACCGAATCAGAGGCGCCCTCTTTTCCCGAGCATTCAGTGAACGGCCCAACTGGTCAGCCCCCTTGCAGTTGCGCCTTCCCGGCCGGATCATTTAACAAAGTGAATTCCCAGAAATTCGTGGTCTTCCAATGCCTCTACCGAGTGCGGCACTCTACCGTCATGATAAAGAAAATCTCCCTCGTCCATTCTGTATTCTTTGCTGCCTTGCCTGAAAATAACCTTTCCGCGGATGCAATAGGCCACCTCAAAGCCATTCGTGGTGTGTTTTGGGGCCAATTCGCCCTTTTTTGCCATTCCCACGGTGATATTGATGTCATCGCCGACTAGGCCCCTTGGGGCGAGTAGCCTGAGCTTGAGGTTGCCGCTCTCGATAACGGGTTGATCAGCGGCTTTGATATGGAATGCCTTCTCATCAGAGCCAAGGAGGAAAGAGATGATGGGACGATTGAGGTGATGTGCGATATCGGAGAGCAAGGCGACCGACGGGCTCGTCCCGTCCGTTTCTATTCGTTGAATGGTCAGATAGCTCACACCCAATTTTTCCGCCAATTGTCTCATGGTCAGTCCCGCGCGCTTTCTGACCTCCCGGATCCTGGGTCCAACTTTCATGGTATTGGTTCGGACAGACGGAGACGGGGGTGCCTTCGGGCCCTTCCTGTCATTTCGTATTTTTGCCATATCAGTTCCTCAGAATCTATGAAATGATACTTCTTGACCCGAATATATCAATAATTATATCGAGTCAAGGTTTTTTTGTGACAGCGGGGAAAGGGAAACCGAGGGGGTACCCGGCACTGATTACCTAGGTTTGGCCCTATGATTGGCTCGGGAATTTATTTTCTCAACCAGAGAACGACCTGAATTCAGGTGGCCTGGGCAGCAGGCCTTTTTTTCTTGACAAGGGTTTCCTATTATGAGACGAGGGGCTAGGAAGTCACGGGTGAAGTGGGATAGCCGAAGTGGCTCTACATCCGATCTGCAATGAGTCGCAGGCGAGGATGGATGAAAAACAGATAACCCGGATATCAGAAGACTTCGTCTTGAAGAGAAGACGTCTCTTGCACCGCTTGCGAAGCTCAGCGGTTTGACAAGAGGGTGCGTTTCCAAAATTAGAGAACGCAAGCAAAGCCCCTCCTTTTTCGACGTTGAATAAGATCGCCAACGCCCTCAACCTTGACGTGAACATGCTGATGGCAGGCAGTTCTGAATCAAATGAAAACCAAAGCCTCTGTATTGTTCTGTATTGTAAGGAAAGATAAAAGAAAAGAGGTCGTGCCGGAGGGAGTCTTTATGGATATTTATGAGAGAAGGGCCAAAATTCCGAGCATCATGTACGCATACAGGCGGCCGTAATGGGTTTGCCGAAGAGGTCTCCTATTAGGAAACTTCGGGTCAGAGGTGTGGATTTGAAGGTCGGACCGATCAATCCAAAGGATCTGAACGGTGACCCAGCGAAAGGTACTTCCGTTCAAAAATCATGTTCTTATTGAAAGACTACCTGAGAACAACGATCATATTGTCCCCGGAGTGCAACGAAAAGGAATGCTTGACAGGCGGATACAAGATCATGACAATCCAGAAACCGTGACGCTTTAAAGAGGGAGAAGATGAAAGAGAAGTCATTGGACAGCCTGAGATCGCTTCGAGAAAAGTGGGAAACCAACCTTCGGGAAAGGGGAACCAAGGAGACAAGGAAGGATTTTTTGACGAGATCCAAGATCCCGGTGAGAAACGTTTACACCCCGCTTGATCTTGAGAAGGGGGGCTTCGACTATCTCAAAGACCTGAATTTTCCAGGCGAATATCCCTATACCAGAGGCATTGAGCCGTTGATGTATCGGGAGAAGCTCTGGCTCATTGGACAATATGGAGGATTTGGATCTCCTGAAGAAACCAATCAGAGATTCAGGTACTTGCTGAGCCGTGGAATAACGGCCCTTACTCTCGCATTAGATCTTCCGACGCAGATGGGCTATGACTCCGACCATCCCATGTCGAAAGGCGAGGTGGGCAAGACCGGGGTTGCCATCGATTCTCTCGCGGATTTGGAGGTCGCTTTCGCCGACGTTCCCCTCGGCGCGTTTGGGATGGTGGGGACCCTTGCCAATGCCATCGGCCCGATCGGTTTGTCCTGGTTTTTGGCTTTGGCGGAAAAACAGAAGGTTTCTCCAACGTTATTTGCTGGCTTTTTACAAAACGAGATTCTGAAGGAATACGTTGCGCGGGGAGCCTATTTTCTTCCGGTGGAAGGAGGCCTAAAGCTGGTCATTGATGTCTTGGAATACTGTGCGCGGCACCTGCCCAACTGGCTCCCTATTCAATTGTGCGGATACCATTACCGAGACGCCGGGTCCAATGCGATCCAGGAGGTCGCCTTCACGCTTGCGAATGCCATAGCCTACATTGAAGAGATGAGGAAGAGGGGATTCGAAGTCGATGATTTTGTGCCTCAGTTTGTATTTCACTTCTCCGCGAATTTGGATATTTTTGAGGAAGCGGCCAAGTTCAGGGTTCTCAGGCGCGTATGGGCGAGGCTGATGAAAGAAAGGTATCATGCAAAAGACCCCCGATCGATGAAGGCGAAGATTAATCTCTATACGGCGGGGAGTACCCTCACCGCTCAACAGCCCATGAATAATATCGTGAGGATCACCGCCGCCGCCTTGTCGGGGATTCTCGCAGGAGTCCAGTTTGCATTTCTTTCTTCTATGGACGAGTCTCTTCAGACGCCGTCCGAGGAGTCGGCCATGCTGGCCATAAGAACGCAGCAGATCCTTGCCCATGAGCTGGGTCTGACCAACACCGTGGACCCCCTGGGGGGATCCTATTATCTCGAAAGCCTTACCAATGAGATCGAAGAAAAGGTCTGGGATTATCTCAAAAGGATTGAATCCATGGGTGGCGCGCTGGCGGCCATTGAAAAGGGCTTTTATCAGACCGAAATCGCCTCCGCATCTTACGAACTGCAAAAGGAGATTGAACAAAAACAGCGGATTGTGGTTGGCCTCAACGAATACAGAATCGAAGAAAAAGCCAAGATAAAGCCTCTCATCTATGATCCTAAGGCTGAAAAAAAGGTCGTGACCCGCCTGAAACAATTTAGGAAAGACCGCGGCAATTCAGGGGTTAAGAAAGCCTTGAACGAGATTAAGCGCGCCGCGGAAAGAAATGAAAACGTGGTTCCATCCGTGCTTGAAGCGGTCAAGGCATATGCCACGGTAGGCGAAATCTCCAATGTGTTTAGAGACGTTTATGGTGAATATGTGGAAGGGAAAAGCTATTTCTAGCAGGCTGCTGAAAAACGCCCATCTCCCCGTCAAGCCGGGATCTGGCGAGCGGCGTTACCCTCATTCCTCGTCGTTGCGGCGTACTGGTATGTACGCCTCGCTCCTCGGAATTTCGGGTGCCTTGCATCTGGGCATTTTTGATCAGCCTGCACAACAGGTCTTTTTCAGTAACCAGATAGATTCGCATTCGCGTGGGCGCCATCCTCTTTTGATCACAGGGTCACCTGTGAAGACAACCTGGGTATAGGGCAGCGGTCCATCATGTTTTCTGAGAACCTGCAATTAGGAATATTCTTGCAGTCTGTCGTCAGCGGACTACTCATGGGGGGCGTATATGCCCTGATCGGGGTCTCTCCTTAGGGTTTTCTCCCATACTGGTGGATAGTATCTTTGAGATTGTAAGGGGGATCAGCCAGCAGGGAACCACCGTGTTGTTGGTGGAGCAAAACATCTATAACTCTCTTTTGATGACCCATAAAGGCTATGTCATGGAGAATGGCCGGATGGTTCTGGAGGGGGAGGGGAAGGCTCTTTTGGAAAACGAACATATCAAAAAGGCATACCTGGGCATATAGATTTTCGTGGAGGGAAAAAAATGAGAGGCGAGGAGATGGATCAGGTAAAGAAAGCCCACGATGAATGGGAAAGGAAGATCGAGGAAGCGGGAAACAAGGAGAGAAAGACTCAATTTCTTACGAGGTCCAGGATTCCGGTAAAAAGGGTGTATACCCCGCTGGATCTTGAGGAGACCGGTTTCGACTACGTTAAGGACCTCAACTTTCCCGGGGAATACCCCTATACGCGGGGAATTGATCCATTGATGTATAGGGAGAAGCTTTGGCTGATCGGACAGTATGGCGGGCTTGGCTCTGCTGAAGAGACCAATAAGAGGTTCAAATATTTGTTGAGCCAGGGCATAACCGCCTTTACCCTGGCCTTGGATCTTCCGACGCAGATGGGTTATGACTCCGACCATCCCATGTCCAAAGGCGAAGTCGGCAAGACAGGGGTTGCGGTTGATTCGTTAAGGGACATGGAGATCATCTATGAAGGCATTCCCCTGAATGCCGTTCAGATCGTCGGGACCCTTGCCAATGCCATCCCCACCATCGGCTTGTCATGGTTCATGGCGTTGGCGGAGAAACAAAAGGTCTCACCGGCCTCATTTGTCGGCTTTTTGCAGAACGAGATTTTGAAGGAATATGTTGCAAGGGGGGCCTATTTTCTTCCTGTGAGTGCGGGGATAAAGCTCAACATCGATGTCCTGGAATACTGCGCGCAACATTTGCCGACCTGGCTTCCCATCCAGTTGTGCGGTTACCATTTCAGGGAGGCAGGGGCCAGCGCGGTGCAAGAGATAGCCTTTACCCTTGCGGACGCCATCACCTATATTGAAGAGACCCTCAAGAGGGGATTGCAGGTAGATGATTTTGTACCCCAGTTCGTATTCTTTTTCTCTGCGAATTTGGATCTCTTTGAGGAGGTGGCAAAGTTTAGGGCTTTAAGAAGGATTTGGGCCAGATTGATGAAAGAGAGGTTCGGCGCGAAAAATCCTCGGTCCCTGAGAGCCATGTTTCATATATACACCGGTGGGAGTAACTTAACGGCCCAGCAGCCCATGAATAATATAGTCAGAGTGACGGCGGCGGCTTTGGCTGCGGTGCTGGGAGGAGTACAACACGCCTTTCTATCTTCCTTGGATGAGCCCTTCCAGACGCCTTCTGAAGAGTCGGCCTTGCTGGCCATCAGGACGCAACAGATCCTTGCCCATGAACTGGGTTTGACGAATACGGTGGATCCCCTGGGAGGCTCCTATTATGTTGAAAGCCTTACGGATGAGATCGAGGAGAAGGTCTTGGATTATCTGAAACGGATTGAGTCCATGGGCGGCGCCGTGGCGGCTATTGAGAAGGGTTTCTATCAATCCGAGATCGCAGCAGCAGCCTACCAATTCCAAGAAGAGATCAACAAGAAAGAGCGAATCGTCGTTGGAGTCAACGAATATAGGATCGAGGAACAGGTCAAGATAAAGCCGCTGAAGTATGACCCGAAAGCGGAGAAGAAGGTGGTCATGGGCCTGAAGCAATTCAAGAAAGAGCGGAGCGGGGCGGACCTTAAGAAGGCCTTGGACGGGGTCAAGCGGGCTGCCGAAAGGAATGAAAATATGGTTCAGCCGACCTTTGAAGCGGTCAAGGCCTACGCCACCGTGGGTGAGATCAGCGATGCGTTAAGAGCCGTGCATGGAGAATTTATTGAAGGAAAGAGCTATTTCTAATAGGGGTGGCAAAAATGGAAAGGAAGATAAGAATTCTGATTGCTAAGCCCGGTTTGGACGGGCACGACAGGGGGGCGAAAATCGTCGCCAGGGCGCTGAGCGATGCAGGGATGGAGGTTATATACACAGGACTGCATCAGACCCCCGGACAGATTGTGGAGGCGGCCATCCAGGAAGATGTCAACGGAATCGGTCTGAGCATTTTATCCGGGGCGCACATGGCACACGTTCGAAGTGTCTTAAGGCTTCTGAAGAAAAAGAACGCCGATGATATCTTTGTTTTCGCCGGGGGAATCATTCCTGAGCGGGACGTGACCAAGCTTAAGAAGATGGGAGTCCTGGAGATCTTTACCCCGGGGGCTGAAACCTCTGAGATAACAAAGTTCGTGCAGAAGGCAGGAGATCGGAAATGAATCAGGACGTTTTGAAATGGAGATTCTCAAATGAAAGAATACAAGGTTGAAGACAGAACCGTCGGACACATCTTGGAGGATAAGGCAAAAGCCCTTGGCGATAAGCCATACCTGCTTCATGGAGATAAGAAAATAACCTACGGGGAATTGAACGAAAAGGCCAACAGCGTTGCAAACTCCCTGATCGGGATGGGAATAAAGAAGGGTGACAAGGTTTGTCTCATCATGGCCAATTCGATCGAATTCCTGTACGCCTGGTTTGCCTTAGCCAAGATCGGGGCAATCAAGGTTCCCATCAATATTGCCCTCAAAGGAAACTTGCTTAAGTATATCATAGACCACTCGGATGGATCCATCGTCATTGTAGACAGGGATTTGGTCGACCGCGTCGTCTTCGTGCAGAAGGAAATAAAAAAGATCAGGACAGTCATCATCGTTCCGGATTATGATGATAAGGATATAGGGTTTGGCCCTGAGTTTGCGATAAAGAAATTCGTGGAATTGTATGAGGGATCATCCAAACGTCCCGATTCGGACGTTCATTTCTATGATCCCATGGCCATTATGTACACGTCCGGAACCACGGGTCCGTCAAAAGGGGCTATTTTGAGTCATGCTCATTACTACGTTATTGCACAGCAGGCCAATCAATACATGCGATACGATGAGGACAGCATTCTTTATTCCTGCCTTCCCCTTTTTCACGCGAATGCGTCTATGTTGTCGGCTTTGGGAGCGATGCTTGCCGAAGGCTCATATGCCATGGGCAAGAGGTTCAGCCTCACGACCTTCTGGCAGGAAATCAGGTCCTATAATGCAACTCATACGAATGTGTTGGCATCCATTTTTCCGCTTTTGTGGAGGCAACCTCCAGCCGAAGACGATGCAAAGAACCCGCTTAAGGTCATGAACACAGCGCCGCTCATCCCGGAATTTGAGGAATTTGAAAAGAGATTCGATCTCAAGCTGGTGACCATGTACGGCACGACCGAAACAGGCATCGTCATGGTATCCCCTTACGAAGAAAAGATACGGCCGGGCTCTTGCGGCAAACCACTGGGTATCTATGATATTAAAGTCTTTGACGACTATGATATCGAATGCAGTCCGAACACCATAGGGGAAATGGTCGTAAGGGGAAATGAGCCGTATTCCCAAATGGACTGCTATTACAACATGCCGGAAGCCACAGTCCGGGCCTTTAGGAATTTATGGTACCACACAGGCGATTTTGCCTACAGAGACGAAGACGGGTATTTCTATTTTGTTGACCGGAAGAAGGATGCCCTGAGGAGAAGGGGGGAGAACATATCTTCCTTTGAGGTCGAGGGGGTTATCAGTTCACATCCGAAAGTCCTGGAGTCTGCCGTTTTTGCCATTCCAGCTGAATTGGGGGAGGATGATGTAAAAGCAGCTGTGGTTCTGAAGGCTGGGGAGAAGATGACGCCGGAGGAATTAATCGGATTCTGTGAAAATCGAATGGCCTATTTTGCTGTGCCAAGATACTTGGAATTCCGGGAGAGTCTGCCTAAAACGCCCACATTACGGGTGGAAAAATACAAGCTGAGAGAGGAAGGGCTGACCCCGGAGACTTGGGACAGAGAAAAGGCCGGGTACAAATTGAAAAGGTAAAACGCCATCTATAAGCCTGGCAAGTCAGACCATCGTTGATAAGGAAAGGAGACCGATTGTGATAGGAATCACATCCTTCGGAGTTTGTATCCCGCCTTATAGGCTCACTCGAGATGAAATTTCTCGAGCCTGGAAGAGTAAAAGTTTGGGAGGTGAGAAAGCGGTCGCCGGGCACGACGAAGATAGCCTAACCATGGCTGTCGGCGCTGTGCTTGATTGCATGAAGGACGGAAAACAGAAACCGGACGGCTTGTTTTTTGCCAGCACCACCTCTCCCTATAAAGAAAAGCAGGCGGCTTCCATTATGGCCGCCGTCGTTGATCTGCCTGAGGAAACTCGCACAGCGGATTTTACCGGTTCCCTGAGGTCGGGAACGATCGGATTAAGTTCGGCGGTTGACGCGGTCAAAAGCGGTTCAGCCGAGAAGATCATCATTGCCGTTTCCGACACTCGGATGGGAGCCGGAAAGAGCCAGTTTGAGCAGCTATTCGGGGACGCTGCAGTTGCTTTGGAAGTGGGAACCTCAGATGTCATAGCCGGCGTCGAAGGGAGTTACTCCATTTTCAGCGAATTTATCGATGTTTGGAGGCCGGAGGGAAAACCTTTTGTTCAGTCCTGGGAGGAGCGGTTTGTTCTCAGTGAGGGATACGAAAAAATCATGCAGAAAGCAGTGAATGGGCTTATGCATAAGTACAAACTGACCGCAAAGGACTTTTCAAGGGCTGTATTCTATGGGTCGGATGGGAGGAGCCATGCCCGTTTAGCGAAGATCCTTGGGTTCGATCCTCAGACCCAGGTCCAAGATCCTTTGTTTCAGGCGGTTGGGAATGCAGGGGCCGCCGC
>JAZDGZ010000566.1:0-4108 GCA_043806375.1 Pseudomonadota bacterium
ACCATGATGCCTATTCCGGCAGCTCCGGATGTCAACGCGCGACTCAGGCCGAGGTCGGAAGCAATAGGCTTGAACAGGGCCGAAATGCCGTAAATGTAAACCCCGACACCGAGTCCGGAGATGGCCCCGGTAACGAGTACAATCCACCAGCCGAAATAGATTCCTGATTGATGCCTACGGTCGGTCATTCAAATCTCGTGAAAGTCTTTCCTTGAATGGACCCCCTCCACTCCCGGTATTCATTCTTCTGCACGCGTCTCTTTGTCTTTGATGGGGGACCTTCATATACGCCTCCGCATTCCTATTACTCGAATTGTCTCCCGAGTGTAAAGGAATTCTTCTATTTGGCGGGGATGTTGGAGGAGATGGCAACTTTTGGGAGGCTGGAAAGGAGGATGGCGGTGAGCGAGAGGTATTAGAAGCTTCAAGGCATGAACAGCTGACCGTGGTCACAAGAGGCAGATCGCCCCGAAGGCTCGGGAAAGCCTCAGTGGGCGATCGCTTGCTTCATTGCTTCTATGATTTCCTTTGCACCCCGAGAGAAAAGACGCTCGGCAAGGGCGGTCCCTATGGATTCCGGATCCTTCATGTCTCCTTCCTCATCATCTCTCAGAAGCTTCTGGCCGGTCAGATCCGCCACCACCGCCCTGAGACCGATCCCGGAATGATTGATTTCGGCGAAGGCGGCCATAGAGGTGTAACACTCTGCGCCCAGGTGCAGCAGACAGGCTCTTTCAGCCCGAATGCAGGTGCTGGCCTGAAAATCGTTCAACGCGCTCACGAGATTCCGGATCTCTGTGTCTTCCCTTCTTGCCTCAACACCCAGGGAGCCCTGGCCTGCAGCCGGCAAACAGAGCTTCGTGTCCAGAGGGAGCAAATGAATATCCTTGAAGTTCATACGAAGGATCCCGGCCATGGCAAGAACAACGGCATCAAGGTTTTCCGATGTCATCTTTTTTATGCGGGTGTCCTGATTTCCTCGAATCGGGATAATCTCTAAGTCGGGCCTCACGTGGAGCAGTTGACTCGCCCTTCTGAGGCTGCTCGTGGCAACCCGCGCGCCCTGGGGCAACCCTTCGACAGATTGGAGGCTTTCCTTTGACACGAGGGCGTCGCGAGGGTCCATTCTCTCGGTGATCGCAGCTATTTCCAGGCCCTCAGGGATCTCGGCAGGGACGTCTTTCATGCTATGCACCGCCATGTCCACCTTCCCTTCCAACAGCGCATCCTCGATCTCTTTCAGAAATAATCCCTTGCCTCCCATTCGATATAGAGGCGCGGCCTGAAATTTGTCCGCCGTGGTTTTAATGGTCACAAGCCTGATATCGACGTCGGGGTTCATTGCCTCGATTCTTCGCTTCACGTACTCAGACTGGATGATAGCCAGGCGACTTCCTCTGGTTCCCAAATGGATCACTTTTTTCGCAGCCATATGATTCTAAAGCGGGCCTCGTTTTTTTGAGTTTAATTTGAAATATATCCGAATCTAATGCTAGCACACCCGGTTATCATGGTCCAACAGAAAAGCTTTGGAAATGGGTCAAGTTGACCTTAGACCCCCATGCCCCTGCACCATAGCAAAACCGTTTTTGGACTGGAATGTGTTTCATTTTTTATTGAATGATGAACCGGATCGGGAGGGTTTATCCCGAAGGAGAATGCCAAATGGATTTTGAATGGACATCAGAGCAGCTTGCGTTGCGAGAGGCGTGCAAGAAATTTGCGGAAAAGGAAATCGCACCCGGGGCAAGACTAAGGGATCAAAAAGGCGAAAAGGAATTTGACTGGGAGGCATGGAAGAAGACGGCCGACTTCGGGCTCCTTGGATTCCCGATCCCCAAGGAATACGGGGGTAGCGGCGTGGGTCCACTGGAACTCTGTATCGCCATGGAGGGATTCGGTGAAGGCGCCGATGATTGGGGTTTCGTGTGTTCCGTTGGAAGCCACATGGTCATCGGGGAGATTCCCATATGGGAATGGGGGACGGACCAACAGAAAATGAAATACCTTCCCAAGATGTGTTCAGGCGAATGGGTAGGGGCCTTTGCCTTAACGGAACCGGATGCCGGATCTGATGCGGCGAGCATAAGAACAAAGGCCGAGAGAAAAGGGGATTACTATGTGTTGAACGGCTCCAAGACATTTATTACCAACGGGCCGATTGCAGATGTGATCGTGGTTTTTGCAACCCAAGACCGATCCAAGGGAAAAAAGGGGATCTTGGCCCTCCTGGTTGAAAAGGGTTTCTCCGGAGTCTCTACCACCACCCTGGAAAAGATGGGCCTGAAGGCCTCTCCCATGGGGGAGATATTCTTCGATGACTGCAAGGTTCCCGCGCAAAATGTCCTCGGCCGAGAAGGAGAGGGTTTTGCTGTTGCCATGAGCACGCTCGAATGGGAAAGGACTGGCTATCTTGCCTGCCCACGTGGGGCATGCCGAAAGACGGCTCAAAGAGGCAATAGCCTATGCGAAAAAACGAATACAATTCGGGAAGCCCATAGCGGAGTTCCAGGCCATTCAGCACAAACTGGCCGACATGAAGGTGTGGCTGGAGATGTCCAAGTTGATGTTCTACAGGGTGGCCTGGAAGAAGAAGAATGGGATACCGGCACTCCTGGATGCATCCATAGCAAAGCTTTTTTTCACCGAGACCAACCGGATGGCGGCCTTGAATGCCTTTCAGATCCATGGCACCTATGGATATATGAAAGAGTATCCCATTGAGAGAGACCTGAGGGACACCCTTCCAGGGACCATAGGATCGGGAACCTCAGAGATGCAGCGCCTGATTATTGCGAGGGAAATCCTGAAATCCGGATAGGAAACATTATTCGACTTGACCCACGGCTGACCCCTCCCTATACTGCCCACTTCTACGAGTCCGAGATGCAAAATCCCTATAGACCTGAGCATTGAAGAGGTTCGCAAATGGAAAGAGACATCAAGAAGAAGATCGAGGAATACCTTCTATCCCACTATTACGTCAGGATTGCCACCCTAAAACCTGACGGGAATCCGGTCGTCCACACTGTCGGGTACGCCTCAGAGGGGACCACACTCTATATCATGACGGACAGGCCCAGTCGCAAGGCCAAGAACATCATGCAAAACCCTCATGTGGCCTATGCAGTCGACGAAAATTATGAAGAGTTTTTGAACATTCTGGGAATTCAGATGGAAGGAAAGGCCACGGTGATTGAGGAGAAGACAGATATTGAGAAGGCCATAGGACTGCTCCAGAAAAAATTCAAGCAGTATTCCAATCTGCCTCAGGATCGTGACATTGTCATCATCAAAGTGGAACCCGTGGCGGGCTATTATCTTGATAACAGCGTGCGCTTTGGGCATCGTGACAAGATCACATTCTAAGGGCGCGCGGGAAGGCGGCGTTCCACGATCATTGATCACCCATTCTTCATGCCGAACGCTTGCCGCAACAAGTGCCGGGTCCTGCACAACTTGCATTTGCCGGCGTGGAGCCACAGCAGGCGGTATCTCCGGCTCCGGGAAAGGTGCTCTTTGCCGCGCCAGAGAGAGTGGAGTGAGGGGACAACATCCGTTTGAGTTCTTGACTTCCACACTCCAGGCACCGGGGTTGATCACCGGAACCGGCGATGAGAAATTCACTGATGCTCCCGCATTTCAAACAGAGATAGTCGTAAAGGGGCATTTTTTCCTCCTTACCATCGGGGATTGGATTCGTTCCAGCCTGAGGCGCGCTCGAATTCTTAAAAGAATTTCTGAGACGCAACACTAGGCCGTCTCCACATATTCCTTAATGGCCTTTTCCAGGGTTTTTACGGCCAGACGGATACAATGTTGCTTCTGGTCCGGGATCTTGACCAATTTTCTGAAAACGTCCCTGTCTTTAAAGGTGAGGGCCTCCTCCAACGTCTTTCCCTTGACAAGGTCTGCCAGGGCCATGGCGGCTGAAATGGCCCCTGGACATCCAAGAACCTGGTACTTCGCATCCTTGATACGACCTTTTTCAATCTTGAGAAAGCACTTCATCGTATCCCCGCATGGACCTGTCAATTCGGTGATATGGTCCGCATCGGGGATTTGTCCCATATTGGGCTTGGTCAAGTAGTATTCGATGGCTTGCTCG
>JAZDGZ010000567.1:0-3322 GCA_043806375.1 Pseudomonadota bacterium
CTGATCCTGTGTGATCTTGGCCACTTTTCCTTTGAAGAATTGGATCTTTTCGTCCTGCTTGACCTTGGAGTAGAAATCTTCAAGGCGATCCGTCGCCCGTATATCAATGAAAAAGATATAGATCTGTGCGTCAGGATGTTGCTTTCGGACATATGTGGCATGTTTCATGGATGCCAGACAACAGACACCGGAGCAAAAAGGGAGATGGTTCTCATCCCTTGAGCCGGCACACTGCACAAAGGCGACCGATCGTGGAGCCTCGCCGTCGGAAGGCCGGACGATCTTTCCCTGTGTAGGTCCTGTCCAGGAGGCCATTCTTTCCATCATCACGTTTGTGATCACGTCGGGGTATTGTGCGAACCCGTAAGTGTCTAGTTTGTTCGCATCGTAGGGCTTCCACCCGGTTGCCCATATGATTGCCCCCACCTTCAAATTGACGGTCTTAGGCGCCATGTCCAGTTCTATGGCATCATAGGGACAGGACTCCTTCACCTTTTGAGCCTCATTGCTCTTGACCAGAGATGAATCCAACACATACCGGGCGGGAAAGGCCATATCGTGGGGCAAGTAGGCGGCCTTTATCTTGTTCATGCCGTAGTTAAAAGGATTTTCGATCTCGATGGTGCAGGCCTCGGCACATTTTCCGCAAACCGTGCATTTCTCGTTAACGTAACGGGGATTCAACTTAATCATCGCATCGAAATTACCCTCTTCACCGGCGATGCTTTCCACCTCGGCCATTGTAAAAAAGCGGATCCGGGGATTTTGTTTAATACGACGAAAATTGATCTCCAGCCCGCAGTATGGAGGACATAACTTGGGGAAGTATTTGTGAAACTGAGCCACTCTACCACCCAGATATGGATTTTTCTCAACAATATAAACGTCGTAGCCTGCTTCGGCCGCTTCGATGGCAGCCGTCATTC
The DNA here is from genome assembly GCA_043806375.1 of Pseudomonadota bacterium. Lineage (GTDB taxonomy): Bacteria > Desulfobacterota > DSM-4660 > Desulfatiglandales > HGW-15 > JAZDGZ01. Next base: position 927 of record JAZDGZ010000567.1, read on the forward strand.
CGCTCATGCCGCTACCGACCACCAGGATACTTTGGGTTTCTGTGCTTGCCATGCTCATCCTCCTCAGCGCTTTGAAATATACAAAACTGCCCTTCCGGTTATTCCGGAGCGGGCTTCCTTGCAACTCTCATTCATGTGAGGCATTGCTCAATCCCCGTAAAAAATCCTTACGGGATTGGATGACTATTGTCGTGAAGGCAAAGAGCTTTCACGGAAAAACATGTGACTCAGAGAACCGTGTACTTCGGGCCTCCTCCCCCCTCTGGGGGTACCCAGTTGATGTTTTCATAGGGGTCTTTCACATCGCAGGTCTTACAATGAACACAGTTCGAAAAGTTCAGTTTCATTCGGCGATTTCCCGTCTCCTCATCAATCTCCATTTCGTAGACGTTGGCCGGACAGAACCTGACGCAAGGGTTCTGGAATTCCTTGGTGCATTGGTTGTAACAGATGTCAAGATCCAGTATCTTGAGATGAGGCGGCTGTTTTTCCTCGTGTGTCGTCCCTGAATAGTAGACATCCGACTCTTTATCAAAAGTGGACTTTCCATCGAACTTGATGTTGCCCTTTTCCTCCTCGGTAAGTGAATCTTTCCCGTAGAGATCGCCGACCTTCTTCAGATGGGTAAAATCGGGCTCGGTGGAAAGACGGCTCTTCAGAATCCGTCCTCCCAAGACATATTGGAACCCCGCCTTAACGAGTGCAACCCAGAGACCCTTTTGAAAGGCCTGATGAAAATTGCGCACCTTGTACAACTCTTGCCCGACATAACTCTCTGAGATGGCCGTCCGATACTTGGCGAACTGCGCCTCGGAGAAATCATTTTTCAGCAACGATTCTAGGATCGTCTCGGCAGCGAGCATCCCCGATTTCATGGCCACGTGGATGCCCTTGATCTTCTGGCTGATGAAAAGGCTGGCAGAATCGCCCACCAAGACCCCACCTGGAAAGCTGAGTTTCGGTACAGAAAAAAATCCGCCCACAGGCGCCGTTTTGGCGCCATACTGGATCAATTTCCCCTCTTTCAAAAGATCGGCCACATAGGGGTGGAGTTTGAATTTCTGAAATTCACGATGGGGATCCAGAAATGGGTCTTCATAGTCCAGTCCTGTCAGGAGACCTAAGGTGACCTTGTTGTCTTTCATCCCATAGACAAAGCCCCCGCCGTATGTGTTGCTCTTGAGTGGATAACCCATGGTATGAATGACATGTCCCGGATTGATTCTTCCCTCGGGGATCTCCCACACCTCTTTCACGCCGACCACATAGTTCTGCGGATTCTTACCCTCGTCCAAGTTGAATTTCTTTATCAGAGTCTTGGTAAGACTCCCCCGAGAGCCCTCTCCAAAGACGGTAACCTTGGCATGCAAATCGATGCCCGGCTCGAAATTCGGCTTCTTGGTGCCGTCAGCATCGATCCCTTTGTCGCCCGTCCTCACGCCGATCACCCGGTCCCCATCATAGAGGACCTCGGTCCCGGAGAAGCCAGGGAAAATATCGATGCCGCTCTCTTCAACTATTTTTCCCAGCCATTCCGTCAATCTTGCCAGAGAGACAACGTAGTTACCATGGTTGTTGAGGGGTGGCGGGGTTATGGGGGATTTGATGCGGCCCCCTTTTGTGAAGAAGCAGACCTCTTCCTTTTTAATCTCACCCTCTAACGGGGCCCCCTTTTCTATGAAATCGGGGATCAACTCCTTGAGTGCAACGGGATCCATGACCGCTCCGGAAATACCGTGAGCCCCCACATAGGCGCTCTTTTCCAAGACGGCGATCATAATCTCATCAAGCTTACTCCCCTCGCCAGTCTGTTCTACCCTCTCATTGTGCTTTGTGATCAGATTCTTGAGATGAAGTGCCCCGCTTAGGCAGGCGATGCCGCCCCCAACAAAAAGCACGTCCACATCCATGACATCTCTTTCTTCCATTTTTCAGTCCTCCTAACGCAGTCAACTCGATCGAGATCTCTGAGCACTGGTCACAACGGGAATTCATCACGAGATCCAAGAAGGGCACCGTCCGTTATAAAGAGACGAGCCCTAAGGACTCAGGAGTTTTCTTGTGATTGGCTCAGAAAGGGTCAGCAAAGGCTGCTGATCAGCTATTCTAGAATCCCGCTTTTTGTGATCCTGAGGCGCTATCACGCGGGTGTCTTCCTATAGCACACCCCAAAAATGAAGCGCAAGCCAAAAGTTACCTGTCTCGCGATTTGCCCACAACCTCTTCTTCCGGGGACCAGAAAGGGGCTTGAATGAATCAAAAAAATGCCCCAGCCGCAGCACGTGGTGCAGCCGGGGCATGTTTTTGCTAAAGGTTACGGACTAAACACCCGGAATGTTCCAGATGTCTTTTTTCATCATCTTCCACTCATCGGTACCGCGATCCCACTGGCAGTT
>JAZDGZ010000568.1:0-6336 GCA_043806375.1 Pseudomonadota bacterium
AGTGGACGCCTCTCGATGATATCATAAAAGAAGCGTTTCAGCCGCCTTTTGATGTCCTGCCCCACCTCTGTCAAATCCATATGGCACGGGCTTTCAAGCTCGTCCATGACCTCCAGAATGATGCACTTGGCCTCTTCCAGCAGGTACCCTCCGGTGTCCTCAAAGACAAAGCCCCTGGAGACAATGTCCGGCCCGTAAACGATTTCTCCGGTTTGGTCATCCACGGCCAGGAGGACCACGACAACCCCGTCTTCTGAAAGCCTTCTTCGGTCCCTCAAAACCAGGTCGCCCACATCCCCCACGCCCTTTCCATCCACCAGCACCCTTCCTGCATGGACCCTTTCTCCGATCCTGACCCTTCCCTCTTCAAACTGGATGACAACGCCATCCTCCGCAAGGATGAGGCGTTCAGGGGGGATTCCAGTCTCCCGGGCCAATTGGACATGTTTCACCAGGTGTCGGTATTCGCCGTGAACAGGCATGAAATACTGCGGCTTGGTCAGGGAGAGCATCAACTTCAGTTCTTCCCGATAGGCGTGGCCGGAGGAATGGATATCCGAAACCTTTTCATAGACCACTTCTGCGCCCATGCGATAGAGGCTATTGATGATGGCGGTTATGGCTTTCTCATTGCCGGGAATGAATCGGGATGAGAGGATGATCGTATCTCCCGCCTTTATTTTAAGCTTCTTGTGCCTGTTCCGGGCCATCCGGGTGAGGGAGGAGAGGGGCTCCCCCTGGCTGCCTGTGGTGATGACGACGATCTCGTGATCCGCCAACCGCCCAACGGCGGCCTCACTGATTTCGGTATCTGATGGAAAGTTCAGGAAACCCTGTTCCTTGGCGATTCTAACGTTGGTTTTCATGCTCTTGCCGGTGAAGTGCACCTTGCGGTCATGTTTCAGGGCCAGGTTTATGACCTGTTGAATGCGGGTGATATTGGAGGCAAAGACAGCCAAAATGAGCCGGCCGGTGCAGGACTCAAAGAGGGCTTCCAAGGTCCTCGTAACCTCCCTTTCGCTGAGGGTAAACCCCTCCCTCTCCACGTTGGTGGAGTCTGAAAACAGGGCCAGAACGCCCCGCTCCCCGAAGTGGGCGAACCTGACCAGATCGGTGACCTGACCGTCCACAGGGGTCTGATCAATCTTGAAGTCGCCCGAGTGAATGATCAATCCTTCAGGGGTATCAATGGCCAGGCCGACCCCGTCCACGATACTGTGACTGACCGCGATATACTCCACTTGGAAAGGCCCGAAATCGGTGACCTCTCCCGGCCGTATTTTTTCAAGGATGGCGTTTTGGAGGAGGCTGTGTTCTTTGAGCTTTTCCTTCAACAGTTCGATGGTGAAAGGCGTGCCATAAACGGGGATGTTGAATTCCTTAAGGAAAAAGGGCATGGCCCCGATGTGATCTTCATGGCCATGGGTCAGGATGATGGCCTTGAGCCTTTCCCGGTTCTCCTTCAGGTACTGCATGTCAGGTATGACGATGTCCACCCCGGGCATGTACTCTTCGGGAAACATGAGGCCTGCGTCTATGATCAACATGTCATGATCATACTCCATGACCATCATGTTGAGGCCAATCTCACCCAATCCCCCCAAAGGAATCACCTTTAACATGGAGCCCCCGAAACATATAATTGCTTTGAATTAACAAGAGCTTACACCTTGAAAACCCTTCAGTCAACCTGTAAATCGTTCAAATAGCTTGATCAGGCAAAAGCGATTGTGATAATTTACACCCGGTTGAGAAGGCCCTTTCTTCTATCGGCCGATTATTCAAAAAGGAGGTCATGGTATGGCAAGTGTAAACAAGGTGATTCTCGTAGGGAACCTGGGCGCAGAGCCTGAACTGAGATATACCCCCGGAGGCAAGGCTGTCGCCACTTTTAACGTTGCCACCCATGAGCAGTGGACCGGCAAAGAGGGAGAGAAGGAGGAGCGAACCGAATGGCACAAGATTGTGGCCTGGGCACGTCTGGGAGAGATCTGCGGAGAATATCTCCACAAAGGAAGCCAGGTCTACATAGAAGGAAGACTGCAGACCCGTAATTGGGAGGACAGGGAAGGCATCAAGCGTTACACCACGGAGATCGTTGCTCAAACCATGCAGATGTTGGGATCGCCCTCAAAGACCGGCGCAGCGAAATCCGCAGAAGAGCGCTTTCCAAGTGAGGAGCCTGTTTCTATCCCCGACGATGACATCCCCTTTTGAGAAAGGGCGGGACTCGCCCGCCTCTCCGGGACCTCGCCGGGGTCGCCATCCCACAATCCCTGATCAAGCTTTGGGCGACAGCCTGTCAGGGTTTGACCGATCCGGAGCCTGAAGGGGCAGGAGCGTTTAGGTCTCCTCTTCGTTCTCGCTTTCCTTTTTCTCCGGAGAGGCTATTTCCTCCGGTTTTTCTTCGGTAGCCTTTTTGAAGTTCTTTATACCCCTGCCGATCCCGCTCCCTATTTCGGGGAGTTTTCCCGCCCCGAAAATGATCAGGATGATGATCAAGATAATGATCAGTTCCGGCATTCCGATACCGAACATCTCAAACCTCCGTCCTTCAAGAGTCGCTCTTCAATTCTTCCACAAGCAATTTAAACTCACGGGAAGCCACAAAAGCCGTGATCGTCCTTCTGTAACCCAGCAAGGCTGACCAGAGGTCCACCCATTCTTTATTGTGCCAGAAAAGATTCGGTTCCCTCTTCCCCTTGGTGATGGCAAGATACTCCTCAAAATCCTCACTGCACCCTTCACAGAATGTCAATCCGAACGTCTCTGAGGGGGGCCTCCTCTCGGCGGGATCGCTGCTTTTTGCCTGAAGGCCGCACATCGCACATCGGAAGTGGCATGTGGAACACTGGGTCATTCTCTGAATGGTCTCTATTCTTCCGCGATATCTTTCCAGCTGTTCCCTTTGCTTCTTCGTCGCGATTCTCTCACTCATGTCCACAATCTTGCTCATGCTATCTCCTCTTTGGCGGTGAGGAAAAGGTCTCTTTCCAATCGTGAGCCGTGCTCGACTGTCGAGTGACTTTGAAACACTGCTGGGTGAGGAGCGCAGTAGGGGGGAAAGATCTCAGAAAGAGACCTCGATCTCGATGACAGTTTAAAAACATCTTATCACCCACAAAAAGCTTCGTCAAGATATGGTCTTAATGCGCATGGATTTAATTCCCCGCAGCTTGCTGCGTATGGCAATGTATGACGCTCCGTATGCGTCATGCCCTCTAAAGTATCCAGGAGCCAGGAGTCAGAATCCAGAACAATAAGGCTAATATGGAAGCCGTTTGTAGGGTTGTTTTATTCTGCCTCCTGGATTCTGGCTTCTGGTTTCTTGATACCCCGCTGCTTGTCGGAGCGTAGCGGAGATTTATCCGCCTCTGGAGGATCCCGCTACAGCGGGGCCGCGGGGTAGCTCATTCGTGCCCCATCACCTCCAGGGCCGTTTCCCCCACCCTCCCAAGGTTAGAGACCACGGTTATCCCCACGGATTGGAGAGCCCTTATCTTGTCCTGGGCCTTTCCTTTTCCACCCGAGACAATGGCCCCGGCATGACCCATGCGCCTGCCCGGAGGGGCCGTTTGTCCGGCGATGAAGGCGATGACCGGCTTTTCAAATTCACTCTGAATGTATTCGGCCGCCTCCTCTTCGGCTGAACCGCCAATCTCGCCGATGATCACCACGCCCCGTGTTTCGGAATCCTCCTTAAACCTCTTGAGGTGGTCTATGAATGTGGTGCCTACAATGGCGTCCCCGCCGATGCCGATGCAGGTGGATTGGCCGAGCCCGACCTTGGTCAACTGATCCACCACCTCATAAGTCAGGGTGCCGCTCCTCGAGATGACGCCGATGTGCCCCGATTTATGGATAGGCCCGGGCATAATCCCCACCTTGGTCTTGCCGGGCGATATGATCCCGGGGCAATTGGGACCTATGAGGACGCTGCCCCTGCCGTCCAGGAAGTCGGCCACCTTGACCATATCCAGGGTGGGAATCCCTTCCGTGATACAGACGATCACCTCGAGGCCTTCGGAGGCGCTCTCCATAATAGCATCGGCGGCAAAAAGGGGGGGAACAAAGATGCAGCAGGCATTGACCCCCTCATTTCTGACAGCCTCGTGGATCGTGTTGAAGACCGGGACTCCTTTCACTTTCCGGCCCCTTTTGCCGGGCGTGACTCCCGCCGCCACGGCCGTTCCATATGCCAGCATCTGTTGGGTGTGAAAAGTGCCTTCTCTACCGGTAATGCCTTGAATTACAACCCGCGTCTTCTCGTCTACCAGGATACTCATAATTAGATGTCTCGAAAATTATGTGATGTGTTGAGGTTAAGGGCTTGTACGGGCCTTTCTCACTCAATGTAGTGAGCTAAAGTTGACGACCTCGTAAAAAGTCTCACCAACGTGTCATTTCGAGCGAAGCGAGAAATCTTACCAATGTAACACGATTAAAACACAAGATTTCTCCTTGCAGTCGAAATGACAGATTCATCGAATACGACTTTTTACGAGGGCATCAAAGTTGAATCGTCCATTTTCTCTTCCTTTGGTTCAACGGGATTATTCGCTTTATAGAACCATAACGGAAAGCTTATGGAGCTTCGTTTTTGGGGAAGTCCTGGAAGAATATCCTTGACATGTATATTTCAGCTTGCGATATATGTCGTGAAAATCTGATATCTTATTGTTTTATTTCAATATAATCATATCCTTGGGAGGTATTAGATATGGGTAAGAAAGTATTCGTTGACTTGACTCATCCATTCAGTGCGGAGATCCCTCGTTGGCCTTATTTCGTGAAGCCGGTCATCGATTCGATGCACACCATGGCAAAGGGCGGCGTCCTCACCCAGAGGGTCGATTGTGTTCAGCACACAGGCACTCATGCCGACGCACCTCGTCACGTCATGGAACGCGAATTCGACGGCAAAAGGGCTCGTTATACCCACGAAATGCCTGTCGACGCATACACGGGTGACGCAGTCTGTCTTGAAATCAAGATCCCCCGCTGGGGCCTGATCCTGCCCGAGCATCTTGAGGATGCCTGCAAGAGGGCGAACATCAAGCCGGAAGAGCTCAAGGGCATGGTTGTCTGCCTGAATACCGGCATGCATCGCAAGTTCGACGACTCCAAAGAGTACTTTCACTATTCGTGCGGTACCGGCGTCGAAGCTGGCAAGTGGTTCGTAAAGCACCAGGTCAAGTGCGTGGCCATGGACATGCAAGCTTTGGATCATCCGCTTCATACGGCTATGGGCAAGAACGGCCCGCCCCAGATGAATCTGCCCGGAGCTTCGGGAAAGCCTATCACGGAAGAATACGCCGAACAGTTCGGTAAAGAGGCGTATGCCGAATTTGAGAAAGCGGCCTACATCAAGCTGCATGGCCAAGACGCTTATGATGCCAAATTCGGTGATCTCGAAGCGATTGGATGTGAGGGAACCTGGGAACCCTGCCACAAGCAGATGCTAGGTCACGGCATTGTTGGCGTCGAGAACCTCGGCGGAGACTTGGACAAGGTGTCCGGCAAGCGCTTCCGGTTCTACTGCTTTCCGATCCGCTGGTACATGGGCGACGGCTCGATGGTCCGCTGCGTGGCCGAGATTGAAGAATCCGAGCTGAACGACATTCCAGAAAGGACCTACACGTACTGCGGTACGGGGTACGGCCCCGCCTGCGAACGATAGTAAGTGACAGGCGGCCCGATTTCGCTCGTCGCTAGGCGAGGGGATGAGATGAGAAGATAAGAACCTGCTTTTTTCCGTGAAGACAATATGGATAATAGCATTGTGTCAAGGCAAAAATTATATACTGCATATTATGGGTGAAATCGGGCTCGCCAAAAGACATAAAAAGGGAAAGGTAAAAGGTATCAATTGCTGAGACTATCTATTGGCGCTTTCAGGGAACACGTCAAAGTTGTACACTTATTGCGCAGCAAGCTGCGGGGGATTAAACCACATTAATAAAAGGAGGTACACACGACTATGGGAAAAGTAAGACTGGTGGCCATTGTGGATGAAGGGGATCAATAGCAGCATGTATGGTCTTCCAAGGGAGGCAAAAAATCATGAAGAAAGTTGAAGTCAAGGACGTAAAAACGTACGAGGCGCCCGGCCATTTCGGAATGACGGCCATGAGACTCATCGGCACAGAGGAGACAGGGGCGAAGAAATTTTGGATGGGATTGTCCCATTTTCTCCCGGGCGGCGGCGCCGGGTGGGCTTATGAAGATTCTCCCTTCGAGAAAATCTATTTTGTCCTCGAAGGCGAGATCACGGTCAAGACCAGGACTGAGGAGGTTGTCCTTCGCAAGTGGGACTCTCTTTTTATCGGCCCCAAT
>JAZDGZ010000569.1:0-13540 GCA_043806375.1 Pseudomonadota bacterium
AGGAAGAAGATCTATGAGGATAACGTCAAGAGTCTCATGCGTTTGCACATATAAGAAGGGCCTGTTGGGCCAGTGATGGAAAGTCAGAGGGAAAGAGAGCTGACTTCAGCCACGCAGGGCAAAGAGAGATCATGGCCGAAGTGGATTATTATGAAACCCTGGGCATTCCTGAAAAGGCATCCCGGAAACAGATCAAGGATGGCTACCGCCGGCTCGCCTTTCAATACCATCCGGATCGCAATCCGGATCCGGAAAGCAGCGCCAGAATGAAGGTCATCAACGAAGCCTACGCCGTGCTTTCGAACCCCCTGAAACGAAGGGACTATGATGCCATGAGACGGCAGTTCGGTTCCGCGGCCTACAACCGCTTCAGAACGAGCTACACGGACGATGACATCTTCAGGGGTTCGGACATCAATCGCATCTTCGAGGATATGGCGAGGGTCTTCGGTCTCAGGGGATTTGACGAGATCTTCAAGGATGCCTACGGCGAGGGATACCGGACCTTTGAATTCAAGAGGCCCGGCTTCTCTGCAAGGGGTTTCTTTTTTTCCGGCGGACCGGGCCGCGTTCAAGCTCCTCCCGGGGTCCTTGGGAGGCTTTCAGGCTTCCTCATCAAGAAATGGATGGGCCTTGAGTTTCCGGAAAAGGGTGCGGACGTGGCAGAGACCATTGACCTGACGTCCGAGGAGGCTCGCCATGGGGGACCCTATCCTTATTTCTATAGGAAAAAAGGCAAGAAGCTGGTGGTCATGGTCCCCCCGGGGCTGAGGGAAGGAAATCGTATACGCCTTGCCGGTATGGGGGAGGAAGGGAAAGGAGGAGGCAGCCCGGGAGATCTCTACCTCAGGGTGAAAATCCAAAAACCGATCCTGGGAAAAATCAAGGGCCTCTTCTCCTCCTTCAAAAATCGGCTCACCCTTCCCAGGCCGTGACAGGGACGGGTCAGGGGCATGACTCGAAAGAATCATTGACGGCCTTCTTCACCCTGAACATCAGAGGTGTAGCAATTTTCTGGCATTGCCCTCGTAGATTTTCTGTTTGACCGACTGAGAGACCCCCATCCTCTCTATGGCCTCAATGGTCTTTCTTATTGAGAGGCTTCCGTTTTCCACGTCATAAGGCATATCCGTGCCAAAGACCAGATGGTCCTCCCCAAAAAACTCAAGACCGCATTGCAGGGCAGAGGGACTGCCGTTCAGAGCCGTGTCTGCATAGAACATCCGGAAATACTCGATGGGGTGCTTCGTGAGTCCCGGGAAATACTCGGCGTCAAGCCGCTCAAGGCCGTTGTCGTAATGGACAACGATCCTGTCGGCAAAGTAAGGGACCATCCCGCCGCAGTGGTGGGTTATGAACTTTATGGTGGGATATTTCTCGAGAACACCGGCAAAGATCAATCGCGCCATAGCAGCCGTCGTGTCGTAGGGCCAGCCGAAGATAGAGAATATCTGGTTATGGGAAACCTTTTCGGTCACATAGTCGGCATCGTGAAGGCGCCGAACGGGGTGAATCCAGATAGGCAAATCCAGCTCGGACATGAGCCCGTAGAGAGGCATGAATTCATCTGAACTCAAGGGTTTCCCGTTGACGGTGCTGTAGATTTGAACCCCCTTGAAGCCGAGGTCCTTGACTCCCCGCTCTGCTTCCTTCAATGCAGCATCCATGTTGTTCATGGGAATATTTGCGATGGCGGCGATGTATCTCCGGGGATACTTCGACACCAGTTCAGCCATCTCATCGTTGGAGATCCTTGCCAGTTCGGCGGCTTCATCCGGGCCTGCGATCTCCTCCACAGCGGGCATGGTTGTACTCAGGACCTGAACCATGTCTTCAAACTCTTCCAGTTTTCGAAGCCTTGCTTCATTGTCCGTCAATATGTATCTCTTGTCCTGCACCTTTCTTTCGGTGTCGAATTTATGGGCGTGTTTGTAGAGAGCCTTCTTATACCTGGGCAGCAGGACATGGGTGAATATATCAATTTTCATGGGTGAGTCTCCTTCATTGTTTTTCTGATGCCGCAACCGTCCCCAAGAGAACCTCTGTAAAATCGGTTTCCCCCTGGACATAGGCGCCAGCTTGACGGGCAGACCCATGGGGCATGGCCGGATGGACCTCCATCCTGAGGGGTGTTATGACCCTCAATCAAAGGCCCCGGCCAATCCGTTCGTGCCTCGATGCCTGCCCTTGGCGGGCCGGCCTCAGCACGAACGGGATCGGGTCAGCCTGAGTCAGCGTTTAAATCCTACCTGGGTTGGGTCGCCGGTTCTTTAAGAAGGCCGAGGGTCTTCTGTATCTCGATCTCCCTGTCCCAGGCCTCTTCAAGGAATTTGGTATATTCAGCGCTCCTCATCTTGACCGTGACCTGGCCGGTTTGCTCCAACCACTTCTCCCAGGCGGGCGTCCCCTGCGCCTTCTCAATGGCGTCTTCGATTTTTTTGACCACGGCCGGATCCATGCCCGCAGGGCCGAAGACCGAGAAGACCGTGTCGTTGTAATAGTTGTAGCCCAACTCGATCGACGTCGGGACGTCCGGGAGCCTGTCGTATCTCTCCCTCGTATGCAGCAGCAAGGCCCTCATCTGGCCGTTCAGGGCCTTTCGCATGTCTCCGGCGGAAACCGCATCCACATGTCCCCCCAGGGCGGCCGTCTCCGCAGGCGCGGTCCCCTTAAACGGGACATGGACCCACTTGATCTTCTCCTTCATGGCGATGACTTCCATGAGGACGTGCAAGGGAGAACCTGTGCCCATCGTGGAATAGGTCATCTTCCCGGGATTCTGCCGGGCATGCTCCACAAAATCCTTGAAAGTTTTGAAAGGGGACTCGGGCCTGACCAAAAGGCCGCTGACAGCCCCGGCATAGGCATAAACAAAAGTGAAGCTTGAAAGGGGCTTATAGGTCATCTTCAGGGCCAGCGGGACCCTCACGATCCCTGTGCTGGTGCCGGCAGCCAGGGTGTATCCGTCCGGCTTTTCCCCCGCGAGAAGGGCCAGCCCCACTGTCCCGCCCCCCCCGTCCTTGGTTACGATCACCATGTTCTGGCCGAGGGTCTTCTCCGCTCCAAGAGCCAGGGCCCGGATACTTGTATCCACGGTGCCGCCGGGGGCGAAAACACAAAACACTGTGACGGGTTTTTTCGGGTACTCTGCCATTGCCGCACCGGTGAAGACCACAAGCAGAGCAACGACTGACATTGCCAATCCCCTAAACCAGGTTCTTCCTCCCATCTCTCATCCTCCTAGAAAAAATTAAGGTTTATGTGTTTCTGTTCGTGCTCGGACACGTCATCGTCATCCATTCTTATACTTCCCTTTCGATTATGGCGCTCCCTTAATGAAGAATCGAACACGGGCCAAAAGACCGTGAACAAGAAGCATACTCCGGTAATCCCCGCAATGGGGCCGGAGGATTCCTTAAGGGTCTTTATTAACCCTCTTTGTCACTTGACCCCAGCCTGCTCGGTTTCTTCCCCAAAAAGGGAAGAATGAAAAGGATCAAGGCAACGATCATGAGAACGCAGGAGATGGGTCTTGTGAAAAAGATGGCAAAACTGCCGTTGGACATCAGCAGGGATCGGATGAAGGCCCCTTCCACCAATTCGCTGATCACAAAACCCATGATCAAGGGAGCCCCTTCGTAGCGGAACTTCCTCATGAGAAAACCGAAGATGCCGAAAATGAGCATGATGATCAGATCCGGCACGGAGTTTTTGAGCGTGTAAGCGCCCAGGATGCAGAAAAAAAGGATCAGCGGGGCCAATACGGCGTAGGGAATCGTCAGAAATCGGACCCAGATCCCTATGAGGGGGAGATTCAAGATGATGAGCATCACGTTGCCCAGATACATGCTCATGATGACCCCCCAGAAAAGAGCGGGTTGCTCCTGGATGAGCATGGGGCCCGGCTGAAGACCATTGATGAGCAGTGAGGCGAAGATAATGGCCATGATGCCGTTGGTGGGGACGCCAAGGGTCATCAAGGGGATAAAATTGGCTCCCGAACAGGCATTGTTCGCCGCTTCCGGCCCTGCCACGCCCTCTATGGCCCCTGTGCCGAATTTCTCGGGATGCTTGGAGATCCGTTTTTCAATCGTATAGGAGGCAAAGGTTGAGGCGATGCCCCCGCCGCCCGGGATAATGCCCACAAAAAAGCCGATAAGGGTACCGCGGACAATAGGCCAGGCGGAGTCCTTCCAGTCCTTTAAGGAAGGGAGCAGATGAGAGACCCTCTTCTGGTAGATCTCGGTTTTCAGTCTCACCTCCAGGTTGCTAAGCACCTCCCCCACGCCAAAGAGGCCGACGATCACCGGGACGATTCCCAGCCCCTCAAATAGGAAATTGTACCCAAAGACGAACCGGTCCACATTGGAAAAGATATCCAACCCCACCGATCCGAGGAAGAGGCCTAGGGTGGCCATGGCCAGACCCTTGGCCTGGGAGCCGGAGGACATGAAGGTTATAAGCGTGAGGGCGAGAACCATCAAGGAGAAGATCTCAGGGGGCCCGAAGCGCAGGGCGAATTTGGCCAGGGCCGGGCCCACGAGCATCAGGCCCAGGGTTGCAAAGGTGCCGGCGATAAATGAAGCGAATGCGGAAATCCCCAGGGCCGGGCCGGCCCTTCCCTGGAGGGCCATCTGGTAGCCGTCCAGGCAGGTGACGACCGAGTCCACCTCGCCTGGAATGTTGAGGAGGATGGAGGTGGTGGATCCCCCATATTTTGCGCCGTAGTAGATTCCAGCCACCATGATGATGCTGGAAACAGGGTTGAGATAATACGTCAAGGGCAGGAGAAGGGAGATGGTAGGCCCGGGTCCCAGGCCGGGCAAGACCCCGATCAAGGTCCCGAGGAGGACCCCCACAAAACAGAGGAGGAAATTCATCGGCTCAGAAACCACCGAAAGACCTAATGCGATGTTCGACCAGAAGTCCATTAGAACATCCTCTCAATGATTCCCATGGGAAGAGGGGCATGAATCAAAATGCTGAACACGAAATAGGTGGCAAAGCTCGTCACCACGGCGAAGAAGACGGCCGTTGTCCAGCGATGGCCGCACACGAAACGGCTGAGCAGGAGGAAGAAGAGGATCGTGGTGCCGATAAAACCCACCCGCTCCAAGAGCAAGGCATAGAGAAGGATGATGAGGAAGGTCAGGGCTATGCCCTTCTTGTTGGCTTCAGGGGCCCAGAATCTGACGGGCTCCTTACGCTCCTTTTGCGATTGCACCAGAATAAGGATGGAGAATAGGCCCAGGACCAGGCCGCTCACCAAAGGGTAGAACCCTGAACCGGGCGCAGTGAGGGCCCCCACATGAAGCTGTAAAGAGCCGGCACAGATTGCGACTGAGACGGCTAAGAGAAACAGGCCTGATAGAATGTCATACTTTCGCATCGCTTCCCGTGATGAGAGATATTCTAGTATTGCGTCTCAGAAATCCCTTTGAGAATTCGACCGCACCTCACCGCCAGGCTGCTGGGAAACAGCCGCCTGCTACACTATGCTCTCAGGGTCCTTGTAGAGGAGTTGCATGGGAAGGGGGATTCTCAACCAAATGGCATTGTCAGGGCAGGCATAAACGCAGCAGCTGCAATGGGCACAGAATTCCGGGTAGGTGACCTGCGGGATACTCCCCTCTTCGGATCCAAAAAATACGTCTTCAGCACAATACTCTACACAAGCACCGCATACGGTGCATTTCTCCCTGTCTATGACCGGCGGCATGGATAGCTCCCTTTCTTGTCTTCCAATTCTTTCAGGCCTCTTTTGCTTCAACGACCGGTTTGCCGTTCCTCTTTCTTATAAAGATCTCTTTTCCGTCCATGACCGGATCCGTAAGGGGGTAATCGCTGCGTCTGTGTAAGCCTCTTGTCTCTTTGCGTGCGGTGGCCCCGATAAATACCAGTTCTCCAAGATCCAGCAGATTCAGGGTCTCCAGGCAGCGGGTGAGCTCCCAGCGATTTCGTGCGATCATGGATTGATCCACCTTCTTTCTCATCCTGCGAAGGTATTCCAATCCGGCCGTAAGCAATGTCTCGGATCGAACAACCCCCGCATAATCCTGCATGAGCTGCTGTAGGGCGACATTGGTCTCTTTCCAGTCCGGGCCTTCTCTCCTGCCCATGATCTTCTGAATCAGTTCTTTCTTTGCCTCGATCTCCGTTTTTGTCCTATCATCTCCGAGTAACGATACGCCCGCGGAATAGTCTGCGGCACTTTCCCCAGCAATCCATCCATAGGTGGCCGCACAGCTGATGCCCCCCATGGACTCGTCCCCCGCCGAGTAGAGTCCCGGGACAGGTGTCTCCCCCTTTTCATTAATCCCTATCTTTCCCTCCGATATGACATGGTATGTCTGGAATTCTATGGGATGCTTCCTAAAATCAAGGCCTTCTTCTTTCATGTAATCGAGCAGCGGGGCGTTTCCCTCGTGCCACATCCAGTGCATCATGTATTCGTAATCCTCTTCTGAGATACCCCGGCAGTCCATATATACAGGGCCCTTTCCCGTCTTGAGGAACTCTTCCAGGTATACCCCTTTTACCTCCGGTGTCATGTCGCCATATACCCGGTGCGGGGTGGTGACATAGGGACCTATGGGCTTGCCCTTGGGATCCCGAAGAACCCCTATCCAGGTGGCCTGGCCGAAGCGGCTGAAATACCGCGGTCCCACATGGCGTTTGGGCATTTCCGGACCTACAATATGGGCTCCTGCGCGATATGCCATAGCGCGTCCGTCACCGGTCAGTGTCAGGTTCCCGGGTATACTCGGCATCCAGGCCGGGGTCGGGGGAGGGTATAACCGATCAAGGCAGCCGGTACCCAATATCACCGCCTTTGCTTCAAAAACCACCAAAGCATCTTCCCGCGTATCGATTCCGACAGCTCCGACGATACGGTCCTCATCCTTTAACAGGTCGAAGACCATGACCCTGTTAACGATCTGGCTGCCCAGTTCACGGGCCTTTTGAATCAAGACCTTCTTTTGATCCCTGCCTTCGTATTTTAAATGGGTCAGGACATCCCCGGGAAAGGAGTGGCCGGCAAACTCCCATTTTCCCCGGTACCTCATGGGAATGCCCCACTTATCCCATAGCCTCACGATATCAAAGGACTTGGCCAGAAAAGTCCGCAGCACCCTGGAGGCGGTTCCAGACTGCATGGTTTTTAGTTTGGGCGTCTTCAGGCATTCCCTCATGAAAAGATCCAAATCCTGGCCATGGACCTCCGGGATGTAACACCAGAAATGATCATTTCCTCCCCGCCCTCTTCCGCTGCACAGCGCATGGCCTTTCTCGGCCAGGACAACCCTGGCACCCTTTTCTGCCGCACTGATCCCGGCCATCAAACCCGCGATCCCAGCGCCGATGCACAGGACATCTGTCTGTATCCGTTTTTCCTTCACCTTGTTCTCCGTAGCTTTATGGACAGGGACCGGCGGACGACTTCACTCTACATGCAAAAAGATGATAAGAATGGTTGATAAGAAATCCCTTTTTGGGGATGGAATACAGTTGAGTTGAAGGATTCCTTTATTGCGGGGTGAATATAGCGAAGTTTTTCCTGGGTGTCAAAGGGAAACGTATGGTGATATGGGGTCAAACCTTAACAGTTGCCAATCGCTGACGGGCTGATCAAGAGCGTTCAGTAGATGGGCGATTGACGCGGCATGACCCCCCTCCAGCATGGCAAAAAAAGGCAATAACTCACGGATATTCCCAAAAATCAACGGAAGAGCCGTTGCCAGGAAATCGTTTCCGGTTTAGGATACCAGGCAAAACTTGGGCTCCACGATTTCTGGGCGGAGATTTCTTTCATCCACCCCGGTCGGCTCTGGGGTTCGACGGTGAAAGAACATCCCATAGTGAGGCGGAATAAATGACCATGGATAAGCCACGATTTGAATCGCTTGATCAGATGGCGGATGCAACTGCCGCGTCCCTGTCCCAGGCTGCAGCGGGCTCCGCATTCCACCTCTTCAACGACGAACAGTTCCGGCGATTGGCGGGTTTTGAGCGGCTGAGTCGGACCGAGCAGGACAGGATCTTCAACGAGCTCGTTGTTGCGTCCCTCGTTCTTATCATGCTTGTATTCGAGGCGCCCGATCTCCGGATTGCCGGCGAGTCCCGCGACTACCTCGGGGGACTGAAGAAGAGGATTCCCCGGGCCTACGTGGACGGCTTAAGGGATCTTGGCGTCGAGACCAAGCATCTTCGGGACTGGGAAAAACTCATCGCCATGCGTTACGAGGAATATGCGGGGGACAGGCATGGCGTACGCGCGGCTGCCATGGAGATCGAATCGTCGGAAGGAACCCTGAACTTGGATGCTCTTTCGAAGATCCAAATGCTCGTGCCCGTTCAAGCCGTAGCGATCGGGTGTCACCACCACATCTGCCGCGGAGAGACCGAGGGGAAGGATACCCTGTTCAAATTGATACTGAAATCCCTTTCCCGATTCTATTTTGAATTCAGGATTAAAATCGAGGGCGGCAATATCACCCCTCTAACACGAGCGCGCGTGGCATTGAAGAGGGCTGTTGACCGCATGCGTACGAAAAAGCGACACTGAGAATGATCAGAGCGGAGGCTCGTCGTGGCTTCGAATAGTCGGAAGTCGTTATAAAGGAGACTGTAGAAACTAGAATCCGGTTGGTTTCTTTGGGAAAAACCTTACTCCCGGTAGCCTCATGAAATCTTCATCTTTCCATCGACAAAGGTTCTGTAAAACGGCAAAGCGATCGATAGGAAGAAAAAAAAGCCCGGACCGAGTCCAGGCTTCTGAGGTTTTCTTGGTAGCGGGGGCTGGATTCGAACCAACGACCTTCGGGTTATGAGTCAATTAGGATCAAAACCTATAACGCATTGACATCCCAAGATTCCCCTATGATTGAGGAAGAGAGAAGATTGATAATAATTGCGAAACCGCGAGCCCCTGCGGGTGGGCAGTTCCGCCATGTTTCGGTGAATCGGGGGGCCGCCGAGGTCGCTCATACTCATCCCCCCAAGGGAATTCCTAAAATGACAGCCCTGTTAACGGTTAAGGTTTGACCCCAATCGCCACGATTACACCACAAGGATTTCTTTCGGCGTTTTGTGGAGACATGGACCAACGCCGCCCTCCGTCACCATGTAATTGTCGGTGACCACAGCCCACGCCTCCTTATTGACGGCAAAGGGATGAACCGTCAGGTTCATTCCGGCCTCGATCTTCATCGGCTCCTCGGGTTTAATGCCGGGCCTCTCAACAAGGTCATACCCTTGGCCATGGGCATAGAGACGCCTTTCCGGCAGGTATCCTTTCTTCTGAAGGAATTCGTTGTTGGCATCCCAAATATCTTTCGGACTCGCGCCGGGCTTCAACAGCCGGAGGCTCACTTCCTGGGCCTCCACGGCGGTCCCGTAAGCATCCTGCAAAGTTTGCGAAGGTTTCCCGATTGAAAATATCCTCCCTAGCTCCGTGTAAAATCCTCCCGGTCCATTGACTTCGATCAGCACGGACACCTGATCCCCTTCCTTGATGGTTCGATTCTGGAAGTGGCGGAACTGCCATCGCGTGGCAACGCCTTGAGGACCCGAACCCACCAGGATTAATTGACGTTCGCTGCCCTGCATGACACACGAATATTGGGCTTCCGCCAGGATCTCGAAATCCCTCCTGCCGGGGCGAATGGACTTTCTCACGTGCTCCATGGCCACGTCTTGAAGCGCAGCTGTTCGCTTGATCAACTCAATTTCTTCCTGGCTCTTGATGACCTTGAGCTGATCTATTTGATCCGTGGCATCCACAAATTTTGATCGATTTAGATGCTTCCTGAGATACTCATAAAATGTTACAGGGAGGGAAGCCCTCCCCACCAGGCCGATGGTCGCCCCTTTTTTCTCTTTGATGACTTTGACGACCAATTCGGCGTCATAGTGGCTGGTGTAGTGGAGGGAGGGAAAATAGGGTGCGGCTAACCTCCGCTTCACACCCCGCACAGACCATTCGGGAGGGAAGGAATCAGCCGGAGGGGTCCCACCACAAGAGATGAGGGTCATCTCATCGTCAGCAGGGAAAATAACAGTAAAAGGGTAGCTGTGCCGGGCCGGAAAATCGCTGAACCATCTCACATATCCACCCAAGAACTCCTCATCATTGCGCATGACCAGGAAATCTATTTCGCTGGCATGCATGATTTCGCGGGCACACTTCCATCTCCTTTCCAACTCGCCCGTTGAGATACAGGGTGTCAATCTTTCTTTTGGATCCTCCAAGGTTCAATCCTCCTCTTCAAAAAAAAGGTTGTCCGAAAATCCGGCGCTCTTGTCTTTACTCTTTCAACGCGGACAGCTTCTTACGTTGCGTGATCATCGGGATGACCAGCAACGCAACCGCCATGACCAGAAAACCTAACGATATGGGACGGGAGAAAAAAATGGAAAAATCACCCCGTGACAACATGAGCGATTGACGAAAGGCTTCTTCCAAAAGGGGGCCCAAGACAGCAGCCAAAATGAGTGGCGCGGCTTCATAACGAAACTTTCTCAACAGATATCCCAGGACGCCGAAGATAAGCATCAGGATCACGTCCGCGGCATTATTCCCGATGCTGTAAGATCCGATCAGACAAAAAAGAAGAATCAAAGGATAGAGGATATAATAGGGGACCCTCAGCACTCTCACCCAAAGCCCGATAAGAGGAAGGTTGAGTACCAGAAGCATCCCATTGCCGATATACATGCTCACAATGGTCCCCCAAAAGAGATCCGGGGCACTGGTCATCAAAAGGGGCCCCGGCTGCAAGCCATGAATCATCAGGGCCCCCAAGAAGATTGCCATGACAGCGTTACAGGGGATCCCGAGTGTCAAAAGGGGAATGAAGTTTCCACTTGCGGCCGAGTTGTTTGCCGCTTCCGGACCCGCCACCCCCTGGATGGCCCCTTTGCCGAACCGCTCAGGATGCTTAGATATCTTTTTCTCGATCGCATAAGAGGCAAAGGAGGCCACAATGGCCCCGCCTCCGGGTATGAGGCCCAGAAAAAAGCCGAGAAAAGTGCCCCGAAAGATGGCGCCGATGGAATCCTTCCAGTCCTGCAGGTTTGGGAAAAGATTTCGAAACTTCGTGGAAAGAACGTCTCGTTGTATTGTCTTTTCGAGATTTTCAAAAACTTCGGAGATACCGAAAAGACCCATGACCATCGGAACGAGTCCCACGCCATCGGCCAAGGTCTGAATGCCGCAAGTAAACCGGTATTTCCCACTGATCGCGTCCATCCCTACCCCACCCAGGATAAGCCCCACCGTGGCCATCATAAGGGCCTTGATCATGGAACCGCTGCTCAGAAAGGTGAGAATGGTAATGCCTACGACCATCAGGGAAAAATACTCGGGAGGTCCGAACTCCAGGGCCACGCCCGCTAACAAAGGACCCAGCAAGGTGAGGGCAACAACCCCGAAAGTTCCGGCGATGAATGAACCGAAAGCCGCAATTCCGAGGGCAGGCCCTGCCCTGCCCTGCAATGCCATCTGGTGCCCGTCCAAGCAGGTGACGACCGATGCAGCCTCACCGGGGATATTCACCAGGATAGAAGTGGTGGATCCCCCGTACATGCATCCATAAAAGATGCCGGCCAGCATAATGGTTGCAGAGACGGGGGAGATATGAAACGTGGCAGGAAGAAGCAGGGCGATGGCCGCAGCGGGCCCCAAGCCCGGTAAAACACCCACCAGCGTCCCGATCAGGGTCCCGAAAAAACAGTAAGCAAGGTTATGCGGTTGCAGGGCGACCTGAAAGCCGTACAAAACATTATGTATGACATCCATGGGTCCACCAAACCTTCAGAATCTCAGAAATCCCAGGATGCCATTGGGAAGCTGGGATTGCAGGAGGATCTCAAAAATCAGATAGGCCGCCATGGTCACGATAAGGGTAGCGGATATGGCGAAAAGCCATCCTCTCTTCTCGATCCATCCGAGAAGGAAAAGAAACAGGAGCACGGTCACCGGAACAAATCCCAATTTCTCCATGAAAACGGCATAGAGAAACAACGAGACCGTCACCAAGACGACCTTGGGAATATTCTTTCCCCTCCATATGGCTTTTACAGTCCCTCCCTCCCGGTCGCCGTCCTCGGCCCGGATGAGGGTGATCAGCGAGAAGACCCCTAATAAGATCCCTGCCCAGAAAAAAAAGAACCCTGGGCCGGGACGACGGAGGGAGCCCAGGCCCAACTGGTGGGATTCCAGGCTTACAATCAGGCCCAAAATAAGCCAGAAACAACCACTGATCCTGTCTGCCTTTCCCATCCCTTTCATTTCTTGTGCAGGCCCAGTCTGATCGCAATTTCCTTGGCAGTCTCGTAGTCATCCATCATCAGCTTCTTAAGTTCCCGGGGTGATTGGTAATCGACCACGTACCCAAGTTTTTCAATCTTGGCCTTGACCTCCGGATCTTTCACCGACTTTTCGATGGCAAGCACAAGAACCTTCTTCACCGGGTCGGGTATACCGGCCGGGGCGAACATGGCATGCCATCCGGAAAGCAGGTCCCTCTTATAACCCAACTCGGTCAGCGTTGGGAGATCAGGGAAAATAGGCACCTTGCGGCTGATTGCGAGAAGTCTCAGCTTCCCTGCATTGACATGAGGCGCAAACTTGCCGACGATGTCGAAGGTGACTTCAACGTGCCCCCCTAACAGCGCGGTGATGACCGCCTGACCCCCTTTGAAGGGGACATGCGTGAATTGTGCACCGGTCAACGACTGCGTAAGTTGTACGTCGAAGTTCGAAGTGCTTCCCATGCCGGCCGTACTGACTCGGAGTTTCTCTGGATTATTCCTGGCATAATCCACCAAATCCTTAAAGGTTTTCCAAGGTGAACTTGCCTGTACGGCAACGGCCAAAGGGAAAAAAGTGTGGAGCCCCAATGGCTCCAGATCCTTGACCGGATCGTAGGCGACCGCGTCCGGGCTGACAAGACGAGAATAGACCAGAGCGGCAGAACTGGTATAACCGATGGTATAGCCGTCGTTCTTGCTCTTGACCAGTAAATCCGTCCCGATGGTATCTGAGGCCCCGGGTTTGTTGGCAGCAATGATTTTCTGCCCGAGAATCTTTTCAAGCGCCTCGATCAGCAGCCTGGCGTTCACGTCTCCACCCCCACCCGCGGGGATCGGGATAATGAGTTCGATCGAACGATCGGGATAGGGTTCAGCGTGAATCGGTGTGATCCTTGGACCCAGCAGGATAAAAAACGAAACCAAACAAGCGAATACCATAAACCGTCTCATAAGATTTTCTCCTTTCAAAGCACCCATTGATTGTTGATATGCCCTCCATTTCATCTACAGAGCGTTCCGACATGGCTTGTGCAGCCTTTGCTTATCCGAAGGCATGGTTTAGGATACGATTCTTTCGGCAAGGATTTAGAATATAGTTTAGCCAAGACGCCAGGTCAATTCAATAAATAACAGCCAGGTGCAGGGTGTTTTTTGGTTGAGAAAGAACTGGGCCAGGCTGATTCAGAAAATAGGAGCCTGTCCCGGACTTGATCCGGGAAGGTTG
>JAZDGZ010000570.1:0-3701 GCA_043806375.1 Pseudomonadota bacterium
TGGCTCCCCGGGACAGACTCGAACTGCCGACCAAGTGGTTAACAGCCACCCGCTCTACCTGCTGAGCTACCGGGGAATATTCTATTGTTGGTTCCCTCAGACAGAGCTTTTCTTCGATAAAGACGGGCTCTGCCTGTTGAGCGGCAGCGAAATCCCGCCGTACGCGGGACTGAGCTACCGGGGAATGATTCTTAAAATATTCTATAGCTTGCGGAAGGGATTGTCTAACAAAATTATTTTAAGGGGTCAACAGAAATTTTTCCAGGTGTTCATTAGCGATTTTGAGGGCTTGGGGTCTGAGATCCGCTGAATTGGCCTTGACAGTCACCGGGATAGCCTCTATGAATAAACAGTTCGGGCTCATTCGGAAAAATGGCTCAGCCCTTCCGACGAATCCTTCTTTCCGCCCCCTCACCCTTGCCCTCCCCCGCAGAGGGGGGAGGGTTTTATAGCCTCTCCCCACCCTATGAAATTATATCCACGGGAGGAAAAAGAATGGGGGCAGGAGGGTTCAATAGCAGACAGAGGACATGATGAAACAGGTCATTCTGGGGACCGCAGGACATATCGATCACGGTAAGACGACGCTCGTCAAAGCCCTCACCGGCATAGACACGGACCGGCTGAAAGAGGAAAAGGAAAGAGGCATCACCATCGAACTCGGGTTCGCCCATCTCGACCTCCCGTCCGGCGAGTTGCTGGGCATCGTAGACGTTCCCGGACACGAAAAATTCGTCAAGAACATGGTTGCAGGCGCAACCGGCATTGATATCGTGGCCCTTATCATTGCCGCCGATGAGGGGGTGATGCCGCAAACCAAGGAGCACATGGAAATCTGCCAACTCCTGAAGGTCAAAAAGGGTCTGGTCGTCTTGACCAAGATAGACATGGTGGACAAAGAATGGCTCGAATTGGTCAGGGAGGATGTCTCCGAATTTCTCTCAGGAACCTTCCTTGCCGACGCACCCATTGTCGAGGTTTCGGCCGTGAAAGGGGAAGGCCTTCAGGAACTGGTTGAGATCCTGGATGCCATGGTGAAAGAAATCCCTGAAAGGGGGGTCGGCACCTTCTTTCGTCTTCCCATCGACCGGGTCTTCATCATGAAGGGTTTCGGCACCGTGATCACGGGCACAACGATTTCCGGCGAGATCAATACGGGCGATGAGGTCACCATATACCCGGAAGGCTTTGCATCCCGCATTCGGGGGATCCAGGTCCATAACAAGGAGGTGACCCAGGTTCGATCCGGACTCCGAACGGCCATTAACCTTCAGGGCCTTGAAAAGACACAGCTCCAGAGGGGCGATATCGTCGCCACCAAGGACTCTTTGAAAGTGACCTACATGGTGGATGTGGCCCTGGACCTGCTCCGCAGTGCCCCCAGAAAGCTCAAGAACAGGGCCAAGGCAAGGTTTCATACAGGCACCTCCGAGATCATCTCAACGGTCATTCTCCTTGACAGGGATGAGCTGAAGCCGGGAGATTCTTGTTTTGCCCAGATCCGGCTTGATCATCCCACAGCCCTTCTTCCTGACGACCGTTTCGTGCTCAGAAGTTACTCGCCTGTCAGGGCCATAGGCGGGGGGGAGGTGCTCAACGCCCTTCCTCAGAAAAAGAAACGCTTTTCAGAAAGGGTCCTGGCCGAACTGAAGGTCCTGAATGCCGGAGACCTGAGCAAGATAACCGAACAGTTCATAGCCATAGAGCGCTATCAGGGTTTAGAACAGTCGGCCCTTCCTTTTCTCACGAACGGGGGCAAGAAAGAGCTGGAGGAAATCGTAAAAAAGCTCCTGGCACAGAAAAGGGTCATCCAGTACGACAAGGAGCGCGGTCTCCTCATCCATGCCGATTTTCTAAAGGAGGCCAAGGATGAAATCATCAGGACCCTAACAAAGTATCATGATGATTTCCCCCTGAAGGTCGGCCTCCTGAAAGAAGAACTCCGGTCCAGGATGAGGGGCTCGGGCAGTCAGAAGCTCTTTAACTATGTCGCCAATCAACTCATCCGGGAAGGTAGCATCGCCCAGGAAAAAGAGGTCTTGAGACTGGAGGGCCATAGGGTTACTCTGGCTCAGGACCAGGAAAAGGCCAGGCGCGAGATCGAGGAGATATACCTGAAAGGGAGCCTCCAGCCCCCGTATTTCAGGGAAATTAAGGGGCAGTTTCCCGGTAACACGGGGACCGATGTGCTCCAGGTCATGGTCAATGAAGGCCTCCTCATCAAGGTAAAGGAAGACCTCTACTTTCACCGGGAGGTGATAGAGGAACTAAAGCAGAAATTGATCGCCTTTCTGAAAGACAAGGGGGAAATAGATACGCCCCAATTCAAGGATATGACCAACGCCTCCCGAAAGTACACGATTCCCCTTCTCGAATACTTTGACCTTTCCCAGGTGACGGTCAGGGTGGGCGATCAGCGGGTGTTGAGAAAAAAGTAGCGGAAGGTCATTGGTCCATTGTCCTTTGTCGCTTGCTAGCAGCGAGGGGGCGCCGGCCTAGCAAAGACTCTGGAAATGGTATAACCTACAACAAACGCCGCGGAGAAAGCTCGGAACTTGGAGCCATTCACGAAACTATCGGAAGCCCTGGCACTGGGAGCGCGAGAACACATCGCCCTGGTAGGGGGAGGGGGAAAGACGGCCCTCCTGTTTGCCCTGGCAGAAGAGCTTTGCCAATCAGGAAAACGGGTCTTAACCTCCACGACCACGAAGGTGTGGCATGCTGAGGCTCTCAAGTCTCCCCGCGTGATTTTCGTGAAAGGCAACCCCGCTTGGAGGGCTCACCTGCAGGAAACTTTGGACAAGGAAGGCCATCTCTTTTTGGCGGAGGCCCTCCTCGATTCAGGTAAGGTCCAGGGCATTACCCCTTCTCTGGCCGACGAGCTTTATGAGGATGCGTCCATCGACTATTTGCTGATCGAGGCGGATGGCTCAGCAGGCCGGCCGGTAAAGGCCCCTGATTGGCATGAGCCGGTCATCCCCGCTTCCGTCACAAGGGTGGTCGCCCTGATGGGGCTCGAGGCCCTGGGTCGGCCCATGGGACCTGAGGTCGTCTTCCGGCAGGAACTGGTCGGCAAACTCACAGGCCTTAAGCCGGGAGAGATCCTGACGGTTCAGGCTCTCTCAAGACTCTTCCTGGCTCATGAAGGCCTTTTTAGAGGAACGCCGGAGCAGGCTAAGAGGACGGTATTTCTAAATAAGCTTGACATGATCACAGAAAGTAGGCGAGCCGAAGAATTGGCTTGCCAGATCCTCGAGGATGGGCAGGCCATAATTGAAAAGGTCTTGATCGGCTCCCTCAGGGAGGGCCGCCTTTTCACAGGAGAAAAAAATGAAGGACATCTATAGAAAGGTCGTTGAACTGTTCGGCGAAAACCGGATGTCGGTGCTCGCCACCATCATTAAACAGACCGGATCAGCCCCAAGGGGGATGGGAACCAAGTTCCTGATCATGGAGGACGGGTCTTTTGTGGGGACCATAGGCGGGGGCCTCCTTGAAGCCAAGGTCCTCGAAGGGGCCAAGAAAGTATTTGAGACCCGCATGCCCGGGCGCCTCAGCTTCGTCCTCAAAGGGGTGGATGTGGCCGGCACGGATATGCTATGCGGTGGGGACGCGGAGGTCTTTCTGGAGCCCCTATCCCCGGACCAGCAAACCCACCTTGATATTATAAAAAGGGCTTTGGAGATCCAGAAGCGGGGTGG
>JAZDGZ010000571.1:0-2262 GCA_043806375.1 Pseudomonadota bacterium
TGGAGATCCACATGATCCTGGACAGGAATCTCTCCCCTCTTGAGCCTCTTCATCAGTTTGCGGCTGAAACCTTTCACCGAGCCTTCCATGTACTCGTCGGTGAAGGTGATATCGATGTCCAAGGACCCCTCGACAATCCCCTGGAGATGGGTAACGCCTTCCCTCTGGTCATCAGGGGGTGGGTGGGAAGGCCGGGCATGGGGCCCTCTGCCCGGGACCGTCTTTCTGTCGTCCTCTTGGAGGGGTTTAACATCGGCCATGGCTTCAAGAAAGCGGTCTTCCTCCGGCAGGCCGCGGCTCCTTGCAGGCGGTGCGGGGGGAAGTTCCTTCACCTCTTCCCGGCGGCTCTCGATCTTCAGGCCGAGGTCCTTAAAAATCGGGTTAAAATGGTCCTCTCTCTTTTTTTTCATGGCGTTCACGTCCCGAGGAGGCCGGATGACCCCAATTTATGGCTTGAACTTCGTCTCCGAAATCGATTATAACACAAAAGATGGTCTCGTAAATGGATTCAGAGGTCCGATGCCAAGGATTGATGATTATAACCAGGCCTTAGATCTGGGTAAAGAGGAAGTCTCAAAGAAGAGTGTGGATCAGGTGGCGACCTCTTCAGGGGCGAAGATCCAAAGGAGCGAAGATGGAGGAATCTCACTCTCCTTGAGTTTTCTGAATCAAGAGGTTGAGATCGCTTGGCCCGGTTTAAGCTTTCATTCAAAGGGGTCTCAGGAGGAATTGTCCATCCAGGAGCAGATATTGCTTCTTCATTACCTGCATGGCGCTTGCTCTTCAGGCCGCAGCGGCATCACCGGGGAATGGATCTCTTTTCAGGAAGTCCCTGACGGGAGATTCTATCTGGATGCCTTCCAGAGGCGCGCCAAGATTCCCCTGGTGCAGGCTTTCGGGAACAGCCCCGAACTCCTTGTAAGGCTGGCAACGGAGTCTTTCGGCGCCGTCCTTTCCGATCAGGGGGATTATTCGGTGGTCGTTAAAGCCCTGCCTTTGGTTCCCGTCGCCCTCATTCTGTGGAGAGGGGACGATGAATTTCCTCCGGATGGGAACATCCTCTTTGATCGAAGCGTTGCAGGGGTTCTCTCCGCCGAGGATATTGCCTGGCTGGCGGGCATGGTCGTCTATCCTCTCATAGGGATGGCAAAGAAGAAAGGTTGAAGGTACAAGGCCCAAGGCGCAAGAAAAAGGCGATAGACAAAGGCTTCATTTCAGAATCACAGACCAATGATCAGAATGGAGTAAATGATGAGTCAGGACCAAGCTCTAGTTGCAGTCGTCATGGGCAGCACATCGGATGCAGATGTGATGAAGGGCAGCACGGAAATATTGGATAGTCTAAAGATCCCTTATGAGGTGCGGGTGATCTCGGCACACCGCACCCCTCAGCAGGCGCGGGAATTTGCAGAGACCGCTTCCGATAGAAAGATCGAGGTCATCATCGCCGGTGCGGGTTGGGCCGCTCACCTGGCGGGTTTTATCGCCGCCCAGACCACCCTGCCCGTGATCGGAGTCCCCATTGCCTCTTCTCCTCTCCAGGGCCTTGACGCCCTCCTCTCCACCGTCCAGATGCCCCCCGGCATCCCGGTTGCCACAGTCGCACTGGGGAAAGGGGGCGCCAAGAATGCGGCCGTCCTTGCGGCAGAGATCCTTGCCTTAAAGTATCCGGCCATTGCCGGGGCACTGAAGGCGTACCGTGAGGGGCTGACCACACAAGCCCTGGAACAGGCCGAGGATTTTTTGAAATAAGGGCGCCTTGGCGAGCCTTTTCAAAGGATTTGAAGTCCACTGCACTATGCAAGCAGAAGAGGTCCGGGGAAAATTCCAGGGCCTAGACTTCTGAGGGGATAACCCATGTTCGCCCGCGTTCTCAAGGCTGATAACGGCGAAAGCAGAGAGGCTGCCCTGAAAGCAGCAAAAGAGGTTATTCTCTCGGGGGGTCTGGTGGCTGTGCCTACCGAGTCCTTTTATGGCCTCGCGGCCAGCGTGACGGACGAGAAAGCCATCCATCGTCTCATGGCCGCCAAGAGGCGACCTGAGGACAATCCCATCTTGATCTTGATTCCCTCCACGGATCTTCTTAAGGACTATGTGGCGGCTATCGCCCCTGTGGCCATAAAGCTGATCAAACGATTCTGGCCGGGGGGCCTCACGATGGTATTCGAGGCAAAGACGACCCTTCCTCGTTTGCTTACCGCGGGCACGGGAAAGATCGGGGTTCGCCTGTCGAGCCATCCCCTGCCGACCGAATTGGCTCGC
>JAZDGZ010000572.1:0-2297 GCA_043806375.1 Pseudomonadota bacterium
CCTGAGGATTTGTTCCATCCCCTTCTTAGTAAATACCCGTAAATTCACGTGGTAATCCCCGTCAATGTAGCCCACCCCCCGGTATAAGCCTTCTGTGTTTTCCCTGACGATGATTAGGTCCGCCTTGGGCTGCAGGGCCCTCGATCCGGGCAGTGACTTGATCGGCCGAACGTTGGCGTATAAATTAAACCCCAGCCGAAACCCTGAAAGAACGGCCACCGTATGCGGATTCCCCGCCGCTCCAAATAAGGCCGCATCGGTCGCTTTCAGGCCCTCAAAAGTTTCGAGGGGAAATGGATGGCCGTATTTGTCCACGGCGGCTTCCCCGGCCTCCAATCTTCTGAAATCCAGGGCAAATTCTTCGGCTAAGTCATTCACCGCATCCAGAACGATCATGGCTGCTCGAACCACGTCCCTGCCGATTCCGTCGCCGGGAATGATCCCAATCCTATATCGCTTTTTCATGCTTGACACCTTCGCCTCCATCTCGGTCAGATTGGTACTTAACCTTAGAGAAAGCACCGCCTCAGGATGCCCAGCGAAGCGCCCTGGCTCCCGGACCTGGTATGGTACTCCAATTTTTGCAACTAAGCACTGGCCTCGCTGTCCCAATTAGAATTTTCTTTATCATTTCAGCAAGGGCACAACCCTTAGTTTGTTGATGGAGTTGGTGCCGTCTCCATGGAGGAAAGTCAACCCATCCCTGACCAGCTTCTCCATGGGGTGGTCCCGCATGATTCCACTTCCCCCCAAAATATCCAGTCCCAGCAGGATCACTTTTACTACACAATCGCAGGAAAAAATTTTCCCGAACCGGGTTTTTTTGACATCATAGTCCGTGTCGTTCTGGATATGGTAGGCCGTATCCCAGAGGTATCCTTCCAGGGTATCGACCATCATGGCGATCTCGGCCAGCATCATCCCGATGGCCTGGTGTTCGATGATGGGCCTGCCCCCTTGGACCCGCTGCCTGGCATGATCCAGCACGATCCGGTAAATGGCCTTGCCAATGCCCAGGTACATTGCCGGAATCTCCAGACTCCCCCGGAAGATCTGCGAAAAGGTGGCAAACCCGGCATTTTCCTCCCCGAGCCTATATTCCTTCGGCACGCGGACATGATCGAAAAAGGTCTCTCCGTTGGGGTACAGCCGGAAGCCCATTTTATTGTGGACCTGGCCGTAGGAGATGCCCGGAAGGTCGTGCGGCACAAGAAAAGTTGACGTGCCCTGGCGGACCGGCTGGTTGCGGTCCGTCCGGGCATACACCAGCAGCAACTTGGAGAAGCCCACCAGGGAGCTCATGTGTTTGGTTCCGTTTAATATGTAGGATTCGCCATCCCGAACAGCGGTCAGCGCAACCCCGGCCCCCGGAGCGTTGTAGGGAAGAATATTGTCGCTCCCGGCATTCGGTTCCGTCATCAGAATCGAGCAGGTATAATTGGGATCCTCCGCAAATTCGGTGAGGAATTTTTTTCTCTGGGCCTCGGTCCCGGCTTCGACAATCACCTGGGAAACTTTCCAGCATTGACTTATGATCTTGGCGGTTCCCGCTTCCACCTCGCACATAGTGGCGAGCAGAAGGGCTTTCGTGACCACATCGGCAGCAACCCCTCCATATTCTTCTGGGAGAGCCAAGGTCCTTAAGCCGATCTCCGATGCTTTCCGTACCAATTCGGCGGGATAGCAATCCTTTGGATTGGGACGGGCATCCATTTCTGCCGAGACCGGACGGACTTCTTTCTCAAAAAAATCCCGGGCCAGGTCCCGTAAGGCGATTTGTTCTTCGGTGAATGGAATGGTCATTCTTTTCCCCCTGATTCTTGATGGCTTCGTAAAAAGTCCCGCTTTCGTCATTGCGGCGGTTTAGTAGGGGCACGATGCTTCGTGCCCCTACAGGTTTTGCGCGCCTTGCATCTGATGTAGGGGCATGGTGACCGTGCCCTTACTTTGCCATCGGTCTGAGGACTTTTTACGAGATCATCATTCTTAATTTTTTAAAATTTTGCTGAATTCGTCGATAAGGGCCGGCAGGACGTTGCGGTAATCCTCGATCACCCCCAGGTTAGCGATCCGCAAGATGGGGGCTTCAGGATCCCGGTTGATGGCCACGATAATTTGGGACCCTCCCATGCCGGCAATATGCTGGCTGGACCCGGAGATGCCTACTGCGAAATATACATCCGGCGCAACGATTTTCCCCGTTTGCCCCACCTGGTGCGAAGGGGGCATCCAGCCTGCATCCACCGCCGTGCGGGAGGCGCCCACGGCGCCGCCCAGAATTTTGGCCAGTTTTTTCA
>JAZDGZ010000573.1:0-3127 GCA_043806375.1 Pseudomonadota bacterium
ATGGGTGATGTCTGAATCCTTGAACGTGATCGTACCCCCATCCGGCTTATGCACGCCCGTGAGAAGGTTGAATACGGTGGTCTTGCCGGCCCCGTTGGGACCGATCATGCCCAGAATTTCTCCCCCCTTGACCTCAAAGGAAAGATCATCCACAGCTGCAAGCTTGCCGAAGTTCTTTCGCAGGTTTTTTGCAATCAGGATGTCCGGCATAGGAACTTCCTCCCTGATGACTCAAAAGACGGCATTCCACGTCTCATAAGGCTTTCTCTTCGGAACGCACCACATCAGAGTAAAGCTCTGTGGATATCTTTGCGGCGATCCCCTTCAAGGCGGAGAACATCTCCCCGTTACTATTCCCGGTGATCCGCTGGGAAGGGCCCGCCACCACGACGGCTGCAACGGGTATCCCTTCATGGGAGAATATGGGGACGGCAACAGCACTGGTACCCTCGTCAATTTCCTCTTGATCGAAAGCGATTCCTTGTTTCCTGATTCCCGCAAGTTGACGCTCCAGCGCCTTCCGGTCCGTAATGGTATGTTTGGTAAAACGGTGCAGTTTTACCTTGAGGAGCGACTCCCTGGTCTCCGGCATGGAAAAGGCCAGAACGGCCTTGGCCCCCGCAGAAGCATGAATGGGGACCCGGTCTCCAATACTCCCTGCCAGACGCACCAGCCTGGGGCCTTCGGCAATGTAGGCCATGAAGGTGCTCTCCCCTGAAAGGACCTCCAGGATGATCGTCTCTTTGAGCGTATCTCTCAGTTCATCGATGAAAGGCTTCGCGATCTGGACCAAATTCGTCTTCAGAGATTGGCTTACAGCCCTGGCAAGATTTATGACTGCAGGGCCGAGCACGAATTTTTTTGTCCTGGCGCTCTGCCTGAGAAAACCTTGTCTGGTTAGGATAAAAAGGATTCGGGAGACGGTAGCCTTATGAAAACCCAGTTTCTGGCTGATTTCACTGGTGCCCATCTCCTGGTTATAGGGCGTAAAGGCCGTAAGGATGGTCAAGGCCTTATCGATGGCGTTGACTTTCTGGGTGGATTGTCTCATATCGCAAGACCGAATATCACCATATGATATCTTTTTACGATGTTCCGAAAATACGGTCAAACTCACTATGATCAGAAAAAGGCTTGTTATGGACCAAAGCTCATTAGGAAAAAGGGGAAAGACCTTTTTTCTAAGTATTGCTTGGAATATCGGAAGATACCAAGCAATTTCTTCTTTCTTCTCTTCCCGACGGGGGCTTCCGGGCTCCCTGGGTGAGGCCACGAATCATAGCTAGATCAACAGTTTTCTGGGACCCTTCACTGGAAGGAATATTCTATTTTCACTCTTAGTTCATTTTTTGGTTGACATCAACCAATTATTTCAATTTTACTAAAAAGAAATTCAGCATTTTTAAAATATGAACCCTACCCCTCAAGACATTGGGAAAAAGATTCGCGGACTTCGTAAAGAAAAGGGGCTGACCTTGGCCGGGCTTGGCAAGTTGTGCCGCTGTTCTTCGAGTCTCCTCAGCCAGATCGAGACCGGGGCGATCAATCCCTCTTTCGTTACCCTGAAGGCCGTCAGCGATGCCCTGAACCTCTCCATGGCCTCTCTCTTTGAGGAAGCCTTGACCCTCAGCCAGGCCCCCTTTTCATTGATGACGTCCGGCGAAAGAAAGACGGTCGCCGCCAGGGGCGGCGTCTCCTTTCAACTCCTGTCCCAGGGCATGAACTTTCCCTGTGAATTCATCCTCAATCGATGGCCTCCGGGCACTTCGACAGGGGAAGAACCCTACCATCATCAGGGCCACGAATGCGGGCTTCTCTTGGAAGGGGAACTTATCGTGGAAACCGATCGGAAGACCTATCGCATGAAGCCCGGCGACTCCATTACCCTGAGTTCTTCCAGTCCTCACAGAATAACGAACCACGGGAAAAAGGAGGCCGTTGCCGTCTGGGTGAATTCCATACCTTGGGTCTTCGCAATCGGGTAAGTCCCTGTGAGGGGAAAAAGCATGAATGAGAAACCATGCAATGATAGGAGGTGGATGATGGTTCAATTGGAGTGTCGGATCCCGTTTGAGGATACCGAAGTCAGCAGGCTTAAGGAAAGGATTTACAACATGTCTGACGGGGAAATCGAAACGTTGCTGAAGGTCTACGAAATCCCCTCTTCGGGCGAAATGGAAAAACCCGGAAGCTACATCCAGAATACGATCCGAAAAAAACTCATCGAGAATCGGCGGAAGAACGATATCGTGATCATCCCTGTCGGGTCCACGGAAAACCACGGCATGCACACGGTCAGCGCCTTCGATACCCTTCTGGTCACCCGGATCTCCGAGGCGGTGCGCCGCAAGCAGAAGAAGATGGGGAAGCCCCCCGTAAACCTCGCATATCCCATCAACTACGGCGTGCATCCTCCCTGGCACCAGGGCATGTACGGAACCGTCATGGTCAGTGATGAAGCCTTTGAACAGACGATCATGCACGTCATGTACGGCCTGTGGAACGACGGCTTCAGGAAACAGATCTTTATCAATAACCATGCCCAGCAGAACGAGATCGAGAAGGCCGTGAAGCGGTTTATGAATACCTACCAACTGCCGGGCTTCTATCTCGCCCTCGAATGGCACCGGGCGGTTCGAGAGTTCTTCGAAACCACTGAGCACGGCGGAAAACTGGAAGATCGATTTATCCACGCCGATGAAGCGGAAACCTCCCTG
This sequence comes from Pseudomonadota bacterium, assembly GCA_043806375.1. Lineage (GTDB taxonomy): Bacteria > Desulfobacterota > DSM-4660 > Desulfatiglandales > HGW-15 > JAZDGZ01. Next base: position 2,718 of record JAZDGZ010000573.1, read on the forward strand.
GGCCTCGAGCTCTTTCCTGAAATGGTTGACATGGCCCATGCCGAGGAGACGGGTCCCATGGCAGGCTTCAGGTACCTACCTGACGGGCATTTTGACAAGTCGGTCGAAGACCTCCTGAGGCCCAACACCTATCGGACCGCGGCCGGACACACCCCTCTCGAACTGGTCGCCACACCCGAAGCGGTCGTGGGAAGGGCGAAGCTGGCCAAGGCAGGCAAGACCATGCGCGCCGTGGCCGCCATTTGCGAATATATGGACCTGTTGTGCGATCATATCCTTCAGACGTGGCCGGCAGGGACCGTGCCCGATCCCGAAAGCACCACCTTCCGGACCAACAAGGAGATGGAACCCTATCTCAAAGAACCCGGGAGCAAGGGCTGGAAGTCGGTTTTTTCCCTGCCCCGGATCGG
>JAZDGZ010000574.1:0-2188 GCA_043806375.1 Pseudomonadota bacterium
TCCTTGAAAAAAGCCCGGTTCTCATAGAGGCCGGTACGGGAACCGGGAAGACGCTCGGTTACCTTGTCCCCACCTTGCTCTCTGGGAAGAAGACCGTCATCTCCACAGGGACGAAAAATCTTCAGGAGCAGATTTTTCTTAGAGATGTCCCTCTCCTTTCAAAGGCGACCGGCCAAGAGATAGACGCCGTGATCATGAAAGGGAGGAAGAACTACCTTTGCCTGCACCGATATCATCAGCATTTCTCAAGTCCCTCACTTCTCAAGCCCGATCATGAAAGAACGGGAAAAGAGATTGAAAAGTGGCTGGGGCATACGGAGTTTGCAGACCGTGCGGAACTCGCCTGGCTGAGAGATGATGATCCTCTCTGGGATGCCATATCTTCCACATCCGATCAATGTGTGGGTATCGATTGCATGCACTGGGAGGACTGCTTTCTCAACCATCTGCGCAGAAGAGCCGCCCAGGCCGATGTCATCATCGTCAATCACCATCTCTTTTTTGCCGATCTCATGGTCAGGAAGGGGGGATTTGGTGAGATCCTTCCCCGGTTTCAGGTCTTGGTCCTGGACGAGGCCCATACCATAGAAGAGATCGCCACGAACTATTTCAGCAAGAGCCTGAGCACCAACCAGTTGATGGAGCTTGTGAGCGATGCAGAAAGGGAGATACAGGATCTCAGGCAGCGAGACAAAAAAGGGCTGAAAGGAAAACTGGACCTGATAAAAAAGGGATCAGGAGATCTTGTTGCTTTGCTCGGTGAGGGCGATGAGAGGGGTCGACTGAATCCGAAGGCCATCCAGATGATCAGCGCCCATGCAGGGCGTGATATCCGGGTAGGGTTAAGTTTTCTCTCTGAGAAATCAGGGTTTGATGGCGAGAAAAGTGCCTCACGGCAGGCCTTGGCGGCGAGGGCCGAGGATTTGGCCGCTCGGCTCGATGAGATCCTCTCTTTGCAGGATCCAAACTGGCTCAAATGGTACGAAAGACGCAAGAGAAGCGTTTTTCTTCATGCATCGCCGCTTGATATATCCGAAGCAATGAATGAAGTCCTCTACGAGAGGATAAAAACGATCGTCTTCACCTCCGCAACCCTTTCCACCAATGGAAATTTTGACTATTTTCGATCGAGGGTAGGGCTCCACGGGCATGTCCTGGAGGGAATTTATCCCTCCCATTTCGATTTTGAAAGGCAGACCCTCATGTACGTTCCCCGCGACCTTCCCGCACCCAATGAGCCTGACTTCACCCCCAGGATTGCAGATAGAATCATTGAGGTGTTGAAAATGACGGCAGGTCGCGCCCTGGTGCTTTTCACGAGTCACTATAATCTGAATGCCGTTTACCACCTCTTGCAGGGAAAGATACCTTATACCATCTTCAAGCAGAGCGATGCCCCCAAATCCGTATTGCTGGACAGATTCAGGGTCGACACACACTCTGTGCTCCTTGCCACAGGGTCTTTTTGGCAAGGGGTGGATGTGCCGGGCGAGAGCCTCAGCTGCCTCATTATCGACAAGTTGCCCTTTGATTCACCCGGGGACCCCCTGGTGGCCGCCCGAATTGAAGCAATCCGGGCCAGAGGGGGCAATCCCTTCATGGACTATCAGCTCCCTTCAGCCACCATTACCCTCAAACAGGGGTTGGGAAGGCTCATAAGAAACAACTATGATAGAGGGGTGCTGTGCATCTTGGACCGCAGGATGATCCAGAGCCGATACGGGCGTTTCTTCTTTGACAGTCTTCCAAAGATCCCCTTGACACAGGACGGGTCAGAGATCGCCCGGTTTTTTGCTGAATAGGCAGGAAGTGGTTTAGGCCGGCACATTTTAGCTTGAGTTTCTTGTCCCTTTTACCCTATATTCCGGATCGTAATTGTCCAAAATAAAAATTTTCACCACGGACGGAGGACACAGAGAAAGCTTTTTGCGTCCCGGGAAATCTTCCTCTCTGTGCCCTCAGCGCCTCTGTGGTGAACCCTGGTCGCCTCTGGCGCCGCCTTAGGCGGGTAAACCTGATTTCATCTAGGGAATCCTCGTATGCCGCTAAAGCCTTGGGAACTGATCTCCAGCCGGAAGAACGAATCCTATCGAATCTTTGACCTTCGTACGGACGTGGCACGCTCGCCGCGTACCCACAAGGCCTACGAGTTCTACGTCCTGGAATCGACGGACTGGGTGAACGTTAT
>JAZDGZ010000575.1:0-6970 GCA_043806375.1 Pseudomonadota bacterium
GTCACTGAGCCGCTCTCGGAAAAGGGCAGGGAGGCTTTGACGAAGGACCTGTTGGGAAATTCGATCCTCCACCCCCTCGAGATGGCGACGAAAGGAGACCTTGATCTCCTCAGGAGGATGAAAAAAGGATAAATCGGTCTCCGAGTCCTTCTCCGGAGAAAACCTGTTCTGGAAGGCCTGAAATAAGAGGGCGAAACCATAACCGGGACCTATGAGCTGGACCGGGTCGCCCCGGCCGGACAGGATCCCTCGCCTTATCCGATCTCCCATCCAGATGCCGACGGCCTCACGGCCGACCTGCCCCCAACGGGAACGCTGGTCTTGAAGTTCTTTGACGGCATCGCCCAGGAGCCGGTCGAAGCTCTCAAGGTCAGAGACCTCCCCCTCAAAAGCCCTCAAAAGCGTCCGGATCTCAACGTCCAGATTGGCCGCCTTTGCGGCGGTGATCTGTTTGATGTCCCGCTGCTGGAAGACGTGTTGCCTCAGGGGGGAAAACTGGTTCCACGGGGCCACTTCATCCGATCCCATAGCCTCCTGGGCCGAGATGAGATAGAGAAGAGGGTCGCCGATGCCGTTTTCTCTGATGAGTTCGCGAAAGCGCCTGAAGAGGAGATTCATCTCTTCATACCCCTTATCCGGGTTCTTTCCTTGAAAGATGAGGTCAACCTTGTTCAGGACAAAGGTGAAGTTCTGTCGGGCCTTGGGGACCGCCTTGAGAAATTCGTGAAAACGACCGTCCCCATACTTTTCAGGGCTGGCGACCCACACAAGAAGATCCAGGTGATCCAGAAATTGAATGACCTCCTCCCTGTGTTCGCCCATGAGGCTGTCAAAGTCAGGGAGGTCACAGAGGATGATCTGCCGGATGGCATCGCCGTGGTGCGTGATCTCTCGCCAGGGGGCCTCTCCCAAGGGCTCGGCGGAAATAGTCCCCGCCTCCGCATGTCTGTAGATGAGGACCTGGTCGGTGTGGGGCCGGCGATGGCTGGTGGAGGCGATCTCTTCGCCGGCAAGGGCGTTCATCAGGGTCGATTTCCCGACACCGGTCCCGCCGAGAAGTCCAATGGCCAGGTGACTGTGCTCCACGAGGGCGAGCTTATGGGAAAGCCGACCCACCTCTGCCCGGATCGTCTGCTCGTCCTTCGGCGAGAGAGAGAAGAAGCGCCCTTTGTCCAGGAGATGGGTGATCTGGACGAGCTCACTTTGCAGCGACCGTAGCGGATGTTGCCTATTATTCATGACTTTTTTGCCAGTCTGAGATTTCCTGTTGAAGCCTCTCCAGCCCCTCCAATGTCTCTTCCGGGGTTATGAGGGACTCGATACAAGCCTGATAACGGTCCTGCTGGCGGCGGAGGACCGACAGGAGCCCTTTGCGGTAACGTTCCGCCAGTTCCCGGGCGATCTTCCTTATTTCATAATAGGCGAAGAGTTCCGCAGTGCCCTTTGTCACAAGAGGCGCAAGCGCAGAATCGAGGGCTGCATCGATGACGGAGAAACCGCCACCCACGGCTGTTTCAAAGGAAAGAATGAGGATTCCCCAGAGGAAAGAGGCGGTGTAGATGCCCCACTTCTTGCTTGCGGGAAAGCTCCGGGCAAGTTCGTCAAAGGTCTCTTTCAGCCATGAATCCAGCCTGTCCTGCTCTTCCATGATAAGGCCTCTGATCTCCTTCTCCGTAAGCACAAGGCCCGGCTGACGAAGGCCTTTGAACAGGGGAGCCTTTTCGTCAGAGGGAGAGAGCCTTTCCAGGATGAGATGATTGAGTTTCGCCAGGGCGTTCTCGATGGGAACAAGGTCCATTTTCTGCCTGATCTTCCGGAGGTCCCCGTTTTGAGAATCCTGTCCCCCCTTCTTCAGGATACCGAGAAATCTGAAGGGGACCAAGAAGAGTTCCTGGACGAATCGGCGAGGTCGGGCCAAGAGGTCATACCTGGAGAAGAGCCTCCTGATTTCCCTTCCAAGGTGCGCCTGGCTCGTCCTGGCAAATCGTTCTCGTTGCTGCCCCACGAATTCCCGGCCTATCTCCTGTCCCAACCCTTGGAGCCGGATCACCCATCCCTTGGCGGCATCCCCTTCTACCCTGCAGAGTTCCAAAAGCCTTGCAGTAGACCCCTGGATCTGTTCGGCCTGACGTGAGAGGGCGGCATTGCGAAGGCGCAAGGCCCCCTCCTTTGAAAGGTCCTGCGAGAAACGCCTGATGAGATCCTGAAAGGAGGGATCATCGGAAATCTGAAGGAAAGGGTCAGAGGCTGTGTAGGGGATGAGGCAGAGGCGATCCCTCTGGAGAGAAACCATGTCGCCTCTGAGCGTCTCCAGGACCTCATCCCACGAGGTCTTTTCGTCGGATTTGTTGAGGATGAAAAAGTAAGGCTTCTTTTCCCTTATGAGCCTCATGAGGAAGAGGTGGGGCACCTCGTCTGCATATTTTTCCTGGCTCGTGACAAAGAGGACCAGATGGGAGAGGAGGGTGATGTCCTCTGCGAACTGCCGGTGTTCTTTCTCCACACTGTCGAGATCGGGGGTGTCCACCATGATGAGATGGGACCACTCGGCGCGGTCATGTTCCAAGACCAACAGGCGGCGGGGCTCTCCTGTCGTCGGCCCTTCAGGGAGGGCCTCCGTGGAGTATCTCTTCACCTCGATTCCGGGGAAAGGGAAACCTTTATCCATACCGCAGTCCCGATGGGCATAGGCAATAGGGCCCCCGGTCTTGGGTCGCTCCACGCCCGTCCCGCTGAGGCGTCTCCCGCAAAGGGCGTTGAAGATTGTGCTTTTTCCTGTGCCGGTCCCCCCCAAAAAAACCACCCACAGGCAAGGCATGGGTCGGCTGTAGGAAAAAATCGCCAGATATTTGGTGATGCATCCCGCTAGGTTTTCAATCTCTTCGGCGCCGGGTGTGAGACCAGGATACCTCACGGTCGTCTCAGAAAACCGACCGACGGGTAGAGGATTCATTACTCCCCGGGAATCGTCTCTCATGCCTCTATCTTCGGTTTTCATACCTGTGTGTCAGGTGAAGGGCAGGCGTCCCGGCCGGCATGCCTCAAGGCAAGAGGCCGGCGCTCGGAGCTGATACCCAGGTTTTGAGCCATCAAGGGGCGATCGATCTGGCCTGTCATGGTTGAGATCATAGGTGTCCTGTTAGAGGTAACCGCAGTATAGGACATAGGGGTAGATGTGTCAAAATCAAAAGGAAGGTTCTGATCCACCATCAAGGCATCATCTGCGGCGTTGCCTTCGTTCGCTCCTCCTTGCGGCGTATTGGCTCATACGCCTCAGTCGTCGCTCCTCGGCGCCCCCGCAAGCGGGATTTCGTGAGCTCAACTTGCAATCCTCTGACGCCTTGCTGGTGATCAGGAAGCGTTCCAAACCTAGCGATGCCATGAATGGTTCAAGAATGAGGCGGTGGAGTTGGGGAAGGGAGAAAGATGTCCTCGTTATGGCTTTTGCTCTTATATGTCCCTAATATTCCTTTACAAATCAAAGAAATGGGGGTATTCTTCCTCAAGTCGGCGGGCATGTCCTGCCCTGTTCGTCCCTTCTGAAGGGCGGGTCTTTTTATTAGGAGGTACAAGGTGCTTAGCTTCCTTTTCAAGAAACAGCGACAGATTGAACTGTTGATCTACAGCTATCTCGATCATCTCAAAATCACTCAGAGGCGCTTTTCCGAGGCCTTAAAGCTCAGCCTCGATCACAACACTTCCGGGACTTTCGTGTTCCTGACGGAACAGACCCACAAGTTCGAATCCAAGGCCGACGACATCCGTGAGGAAATCAACAATCTGATGTATGGCAAGGCCCTGCTCCCTGAGTCGCGGGGAGACATCATGACGCTCTTGGAAGAAATTGATGTCATTCCAAGAGTTTTTGAGCAGGTCCTCTTCATGATCAACACCCAAAAATTGTCCATCCCGGATTTTATCATTCCGGACATAAAGAAGCTCGTAAGCCTCTCACTGGGGAGTTTCGAGCTCACCCTTAGACAGGTCGAGAGCCTTTTCAAAAGAGGCAAGGGCATCAGGGCGCTTGTCGCCACCATAGACTTGAATGAAAGCAAATGCGACCACGTCCAGAGACGCCTTATTACCGATATTTTTGATTCTGACCTCGATCCCTTTCAGAAGCTCCAGTTGAAAGATATGATCATCTGTCTGGGCGAGATCTCGGATCAGGCGGACCGGGTCTCCAAACGGGTCAACATCATCACCATGAAGAGACGCGTTTAATGATATCGCTCCTGGCAGGGATTTTCCTGGGATGGTCGCTCGGCGCCAATGATGCCTCCAATGTCTTCGGCTCTGCCGTGGCCTCAAGAATGCTCAAATTCTGGTCCGCAGCCATCTTGGCCTCCCTGTTTGTGGTCTTAGGGGCTCTCGTCCAAGGCAGCGCAGGCATTGAAACCCTGAAGGGCCTGACCCGATTGACCCTCGATCAGGCCGCGGTCTGTTCCGTGGCAGCGGCGGTCACGGTGACCATCATGACGGTCCTATCCCTTCCGGTTTCCACATCCCAGGCAGTCGTGGGCGGGATTCTCGGCATCAGTCTGCTGAATCGACAACTCGATGCGGAAGGGCTGGGAAAGGTGGTGACGTGCTGGTTTGGGACGCCTGTGGGGGCAGCGGTCATCGCGATCATCCTCTACAAGGTGCTTGCCGCCCTCTACAACAGGCTCAACATAAATCTCTTTCAGGCCGACAGCCTTCTACGTGTCTCCCTGATCGTTGCGGGTTCGTATGCCTCCTATGCCCTCGGGGCAAACAACGTCGCCAACGTGACGGCCGTCTTTGTGGGGGCCGGCAGGTTGGATCTATTTACGGCCCTCCTGATCGGGGGGTTAAGCATCGGGCTTGGTATCTTGACCTATAGCCGGCGCGTGATGGAGACGGTAGGAAGGCGACTCGTGAGGCTCGACCCTTTTTCAGCCCTCATCGTAGTCCTCGCCGAGGCGATCACCGTTCATTTTTACGCGTTCATCGGGGTCCCCGTTTCCACCTCGCAGGCGGTGATCGGGGCGGTCTTGGGCGTAGGCGTGGTCAAGGGCATTGAAACAGTGCAAAGGCGCACCCTGGTCAATATCCTGATCGGGTGGTCTATTACACCGCTTGTCGCCGCTTTGATCGCCGTGGCCGTTTATTTTGCGATCCATCTGCAATACGTGCCCAGCCGCTGAAGGAAGGGGTCCTCAAGAGCGGTTGAGATCGGGATGAGCTTGGAAACCTTTGTATGACTGCCCTTCGAACCTTCTATCCTACCCAAACGCCTGCAAACGAGGATCTGAGGAAAAAAATAGGATTGACAAAGGGCGGGGCAATGCCTAGAATAGGCCACAATGTGGTACGCACCCCTATGAAACTTAAAAGACCTTTCAAAATATTGGCGTTGATTTTGGCCTTCTTGCTGGTGGGAAGCATGATCCCGCATGCGTTTGCGGATTGCGACTCCCTCTGTTGCGGCTCCAAAGGTTGTCATCCCAATCTTGCGCCAACCATCCCGGAGAGATGTCATCTCGTTGATATTTTTGTCAAAGAGATCAAGAGTGCACCCTGTAATATGAACAAAGTCCCCACCGTTGAGGGAACTCTGGGGGCATGCCTCACGGTTTCCAGAACGGAACGGCCTGCGCCGGGTGTGTATGCCGTTCTCTTTTATGAACTCAGGCCCCTTTCAAATCCTTTCGAAGGCCCGGTCCGAAGGCCGCTTAATTTGGCTCGGGCTGCGCCGGAACCACTCTACCTTCAAAATCTGACCCTCCTCATTTGAACCTTCCTTACGGCGTCGGTCTCAGAGAAACGCTTTGGCCCGACCCATACCTGCACTCATAGGAATCAAACGCAGTATTGCCCAGATCGTGGGTGGATTTCATACCCATAGCCCTTTTACGGGTGAGAGCCGAGCGGAGTAGATGTCACAAGGCCCGTCCAAAAGCCAGACAGGCCGCAGAGGTTCTCTTCGTCAGGAGCTGCGCCCAAATCAGTTCAAAGGAGTTTACCATGTCCAATAAAAAGTCAGAACCGAGCAAACTTTCAAGCGAGAATAGACAGGCTGGAAAAAAAGCAGCTGTCCTGGGGGCGGACAAGAAGAGTCGTTTACCCCTTCTTATTACCATCTTCGCCTGCGCCGTCGTTGTTATCCTTGCCGGCATTTTCTTTTTCAGGGAGTCAGAAGAGACCCCCACTGTCGTTGCCTCGACTGAAACGGTCACCTATCCCGTCGCGACCTTCGAAGATGGAAAGGCCCGGCATTACCAGTTAAAACCGGGTGAAGGAACCCCCGTCAAGTTCTTTATCCTCAAGAGCTCTGACGGCGTGATCCGCGCCGCCTTTGACGCCTGTGACGTCTGTTGGAAAGCCGGTCTTGGTTACTACCAGGAGGGGGACGTGATGGTCTGCAGGAACTGCGGGCAGCGTTTTGCCTCGGTCAAGGTGAATGAGGTGAGAGGAGGGTGCAACCCGGCCCCTTTGAACCGAGAGATTGTTGGCGACCAACTGGTCATCAAGGTCAAAGACATCATCGAGGGGAAACAATATTTCAATTCTTCGAGGAGGAGTTGACCATGACGCTGAAGCATATCGCTCTTGCGAATCTTAAACGGAGGAAGGCCAAGGCGGCCTTTATTCTCGTGGGGTTGTTCATCGGGGTCTCCGCGGTCGTGGCCTTCATGAGCCTTATCAATGCCCTGACCCATGACATCAATGAGAAACTCGAAAAGTACGGGGCCAATATCCTCATTATTCCCGAAACAGAAAACCTTTCCCTCAGTTATGGAGGACTTTCCCTGGGAGGCATCTCCTTTGAGATGCGGGAGATTCAACAAGAGAACCTGGCAAAACTGAAATCAATCAAGAACGCCGCAAACCTTGCTGCCGTGGGCCCCATGGTCCTGGGTGCGATAAAGGTGGATAGCCATAACGTCCTCCTGGCCGGAATGGACTTCGAGGTGTCTCATTTTCTTCGACCCTGGTGGAAGGTCAG
>JAZDGZ010000576.1:0-6212 GCA_043806375.1 Pseudomonadota bacterium
AAGCCCCAGCACGCGAGCTGCATTTTCACCGGCAACCTGGTTAATGGCTTCGGATGAGAGGCCGGCAGAGGCCATTTCTTTCAGATAGCGCCCCGGACTGATCAGGGGATAATCAGAACCCAGCAGCACCTTTTCAAAACCGATGATCTCCCCGGCAACCCTGTATATCTCCGGCACGTATAGGAAAGGAGAGGCTGCCGTATCAAACCATGTGTTGCTGAACACTTCCTTGACCTCCTTTTTCATGAGACCATAGAAAAAAAGTCCCCCTCCCCAATGAGCCAGAATAATCCTATTAGACGGGTAGTCCCTGATCCATTCATAGACATCAGAAAGCGCCATCCGCGCCTTCCCGGCATACTGGTGTCCCACCGGCTCATTGCAGTGCATCAGGAGGGGAACATCGAATTGCCGGCATACCTCCATGATCTCCCCCAAGGCGGGGGTATCTTTGAACGAAAGTCCGGAACGGTAAATGGCAAGCTCCCCCACCCCTGAAAGCCCGGATTTCAGGCACCTCGCCGCCTCGGCGGGTGCCTCGGCGGAGAGAAGCGAGAAACAGCAAAAGCCGATCAGTCTATCAGGATGGCGTTGAACCGATTCCAACACATAATCATTATGTCTCTGAAAATGTTCGGTATTTTCCCAAGGAAATCCAAATACTACCGATTTTTCAACCCCCTCTTTATCCATGTTCTCCACGAGCTCGTCCCTGCCCACCATCCTTGAGTCAGGGGATCGATAAAGGTCTTCAAAGGCCGGCTCTTGGGCAAAGAAACGATCCCTCTTCTCCCTGAAAAGGCGAGGAAATATATGGGTATGGAAATCGATGATCATGAGAGCACTTTTGTGAGGGATTGTTCCAAAACCCCCGGCCTGAAGCCCACCTTTTTCTCTATGATCTTGCCGTCCCGGTCGATGATGAACATCGTGGGGATGGCCATGTCTTCAGCATTACTAAAATAGTCCTTCAACACCTTGGCGTCCGCCCTAACGATCGGATAATTGATCCTGAGCCTATCCTTAAAGGCCAGGAGATCCCCGTTGCTAATCATCCTCGGGTCGTCGACCGAAATGCCTATGATGACCAGGCCCCTATCCCTGTACTTGGTCTGAATATCAACCAGTTCAGGTATGGACCTAAGACAGGGTGGGCACCAGGTTGCCCAGAAATCCAGAAGAACGACGCTCCCTTTCGACTGTTTAACGGAAACCCCCTTGCCGGAGAGGTCTTCGAGCAAGAAATCGGGCGCCGGCCTATCCGTATCCCCTTTGCCGGTGCACCCGAGAAACAAGAGCAAGCCGGCAAGAACGATGAACCTAAATACCCTTGATCTGTTCTTGAAAATCATGAAACCCCCATATTTCTTTTATACTATAGAAATCCCAAAACATAAAATGTTTCATCACATGGGGGATTGCTATATGCTAGGGCAAACGATACCGGGGTGGCTCAATGAAATACACACGGCTTGGAGCCCTGCTCCTTATTCTGGCGCCTCTCACCCTCCTCCTTGAAGGATCCCTTTCTCAAGCATCCGGGGAGGAACCAGGGGCCGCAGATATCCGCAACCCCATCCTGGCCGGCACCTGGTACCCGGGCAACCCCGATGCCCTGAAGAGGATGATCAGAGGGCTCCTTTCCGAGGCAACCGTAGAACCGCCGAAAGGGCAACTCAAGGCCCTGATCGTGCCGCACGCCGGGTATCGCTTTTCCGGTCACGTCGCGGCCCATGCCTACAAGCTGATAGAATCGATGCCCTTCAGGCGGGTTGTTTTGGTTGGCCCGAGCCATCGTCTCTCTTTCAGGGGGGTTTCCGTCGGACTGCAATCCGCCTACAAGACGCCCCTTGGCCTTGTCCCGGTCGATCAATCCTTTGCCAAAAGTTTGCTTAAGGCGGGGGCCCATGTCAGGTGGGTGCCTCAAGCCCATAGCCGTGAGCATTCCCTGGAAATCCAGCTTCCTTTTCTTCAGATGGTGCTCAAGAACTTTCAGATCGTTCCCATCCTCATAGGTGACCAGGATTTCGGCGCCTCCTCCCGGTTGGCGGAGGACCTTGTCCGTGTGATGGGCGATTCTGAGGGGTCCTTGCTCCTGGCGAGCACAGACCTTTCCCATTTTCACAGCTATGAGCGGGCCAAGGCACTAGACGGCCGGTTCATGAAGCTTCTCCAAGACCTCGACCCTGAGGGCCTGGCCGGCTCACTCGCCTCGGGCTCATGCGAGGCCTGCGGCAAGGGCCCTGCCCTCGCCGTCATGCTGGCGGCTCAGAAGCTGGCCGTCAACCGCGCCGTCATCCTCAAATATGCCAACTCGGGTGATGTCACAGGTGATCATAAAGAGGTTGTCGGGTATCTCTCCGCGGCCCTGATCAAGGGGGAATGATCGACCCCGCCGCCCCGCTGTAGCGGAATCCTCCAGAGGCGGATAAATCTCCGCTACGCTCCGACAAGCAACGGGGTATCAAGAATTCAGAAGCCAGAATTCAGGAGGCAGAATAAAACAACCATACAAACGGCTTTCATATTAGCCTTATTCTTCTGGATTCTGACTCCTGGCTTCTGGATACTTTAAAGTGCATGACACATCCAGAGGCATTATACATTACCCTACGCAGCAAGCTGCGGGGAATTAAACCCAAAGAGGGCTTGAAACCTAGAGCATCTGGTAGGGATCCACGTCAATGACGAGATTTACGCCGCTGCCTTTGATCATGCCTTTGGAAAGCCCCTCGACATCCCCCAAGAAATGATGAAGCAGCGCCGCCCCCTGGCCTTTGACGAATATCTGCCAACGATACTTGCCCTTCAACTTGGACAAGGGCGCCTCAACAGGGCCCAAGATCCGGATCTTTCCTCCCCTTCGGGGCCATCTCTTAAGGATACCGACCATGACCTCTCCCAACCGCTGGGCCGTCTCCGCCGTTTTCCCCTTGTCATTCCCCTGCAATCTCAGACACGCGAGAAAGGAAAAAGGCGGATACCCCAATTGCTCACGCAGTTCCTTTTCCTTTCCAAAAAAGGTCTCATAGTCATGATCCCTGGCAGCAGATATGGCGTAGTGATCAGGGTTAAAAGTCTGAACGATCACGCGGCCTCGCTGATCCCCCCTTCCTGCCCTGCCCGCGACCTGAGAGAGGACTTGAAATGTCCTCTCCCCTGCCCTGAAGTCGGGGAAACCGAGCATAAAATCGGCTGCGATAACACCAACAAGCGTGACATTAGGAAAATCGTATCCCTTCGTGATCATTTGGGTTCCTACCAGGATATCGATCTCCTGGCGAATGAACCTCTTCAGTAACTGAAGGGCGGCTCCCTTTCGTCGCGTGCTGTCCCTGTCCATTCGTGCGATGCTCTTGTCGGGATGAAGTTCTTTCAGTTCTTTCTCGAGCCTCTCAGTGCCGAAGCCGTAGGCCCTCATACCTTCATGGCTGCAGGAGGAGCAGGTCGTCTGGGGTCCGGAGTGAAAACCACAGTAGTGGCAAGCAAACCGGTCTTCCCCCAGGTGGTAAATCAAGGCGATGTCACAATTGGGGCATCGGACCGGCTGGCCGCACGAACGGCATAGACATACCCGGTTAAAACCCCGGCGGTTCAAGAAAAGCATCACTTGCCTGCCCTCACCCAGTGCGCTTTCCATGGCCTTCCTGAGCGCCGGGCTGAGGATGCCCTCTTTTTCTCCCCCCTCGGCAGTGCCTTTCATGTCTATGATCTCCACCTCGGGCAAGGGCCTGCTCTCGATGCGATCGGGCATTGTGAGCATTTGGTATCTTCCCGTCCGGGCATTGTGGAAGGACTGAACTGAGGGAGTGCCTGACCCGAGCAGGACCAAGGCCTTTTCAAGCTTGCCCCTCATGACGGCGGCGTCCCTGGCTTGATAGCGTGCACCCTCTTCCTGTTTGTAGGACGTATCGTGCTCCTCATCAACTATAATCAGGCCCAGCTTCGGAAAGGGGGCGAAAAGAGCGGAACGAGCCCCGATAACCAGATCCACCTCGCCCCTGGCCATGCGCATCCACTGGTCATATCTTTCGCCCTCGCTGAGGCCACTGTGAAAAACGGCGACCCTGTCGCCCAGGCGAGACCTGAACATGCCCTCCACATAAATGGCAAGGGCTATTTCAGGCACCATCAGAATGGCTTGTCTGCCCCTCTGGATGACCTGTTCGACGGCCCTATAATAGACCTCTGTCTTCCCGCTCCCCGTCACTCCGTGGAGAAGACAGGTTGAAAAGGCCCGCTTCTCAAGACCAGCGTTGAGGACAGCCAGGACTTCCCTTTGCTGGTCATAGAGCTGTGCAGGGATTGGAGACGGAAACATCTCCTTTCCTGTAGGGTCTCTGAAGACGGGCGCGGTGTAGGTTTCCAGGACCCCTGACTTTCTCCATTTGCGGACCAGATATGCGCCGTTGGCAAATCTGGAAGATAAATCCTTGAGAGGGACCCCGTCAGAAAGGAGAAGGACCTTCAGGAATTCCATTTCATTCTCGGCCCCCGGGAGGCCCGGCTTTTCCTTCAACAAAAGCTCAAGATTCAACCCCTCTCTTACCTTTATAAATTTCCTGATGAGGGGACCCGTCCGCCTCCTTCTGATCTTCTCCTCGATAACGGCCCACCCCCTCTTCTGAAAAAGCAGGGCCATTTCAGGAGGAAATGGAATCCGCTTGCCGGGATTGTCTCTTATCCAGCTCAGGGCCTTCTTCTCTTCTGATTGCGAGGGCATTAGGGCCAGTATCTCTATCCCCTTCTCTGTTAGCCGTGCCGTCCTGAAGGCACTGACGTTGAGACCCCCGGGTAAGGCTGATTGGATAAGACGTCCTATGGGATAGAGGTAATAGTCGGCCATCCATTTGAAGAAAGGGACGAGACCTTCATGAAAGAGGGGCTCCGGGTCCAGGACATCCAGGATCTCTTTGAGGCCGTTCGCCTCCTCCCTTTCTCCCTTCCCCAGAATATACCCGGTCACTTTTCGATTCCGGAAGGGAACCATGACCCTTCGACCCACTTCCGCCTTGGACGCAAGATGGTCGGGAATAGCGTAGTGGAACGCCTCCTTGACTGGAACCGCGACGGCTACTTGGAGAAAGGATGTGGGTCTCACTGACCGTATTTTTCCTCGAACTTCTTGATGACCTGCCTCAGGCGCTCTTCGTCTGAAGGACTCCGGCCCCCCTCTGTAACACCTTCTTGAGAGGGTTCTCTCTCGGGGGAGGAAAAAAGGGATGGATCGATGGGGACGTTGACCTGCAATGTGTCGACCCGATAGGTTTCTCTATCCTTGTCACCGAAAGAACATATTATTTCAAAGGGATACCACCCTTGTTCCAATTGCCTGTAATCCGTAAAGCGAATACTGATCATATCCCCGTCAGGACCCGGTGGGGATCTGTACGTCAGGAGGAGTGGAATGAATCTGGCCTTCTCGATGAGTATTTTGGGGCTCTCCGGATCCCTATCCCCGACCCGGTAGGCGATGATCCCGTCGATCCGCGTGAAAGCCACCTTCTCCAGGTCGATGCCCATGCCGGAGAGGAGATCTGTCAGGCCCTTGACCGTGTTGGCGATGATCACCTGGCGATAGGACACATCTCTAGGGCGCTCTCTCCCCTCAATGCTCGAGCCGACAACCCGGGAGTGGAAGAGATTGGGGGATTTCATCCAAATGATCTCTTGAAATGTCTCCTGCCTGCCTTCTTCACCACCCCTTTCCTGAAGGGTCAGCTGCTCTATAATCAGGGTCTTAAATTTAGAAAAATGGGTCGTCAAAAATTTAATGAGTTGTTCGAAAGGCATGATGTAGGCATGGGATCTTTCCGGAAGCGCAAAGCTAAGACCCACTATCAGGAGAGACATCACAAGGAGGTGTCCCGCCCTCTGGAGCCCTTTCAAGACATTCAAAGGGCAAGATATCCTGCTCATGGTTCGTACATCCTCGTTTCCTTCTCCATGGCCTCCCTCACGCGGCTCATCAATTGATCCATGTCTTTTCTTGTGTAGTCCTTGGTAGGAATAGCCTCACCGATGCACATAACAAAAGAGCCTTTCTCTATTCTTAGACTCCCTTTGGGGACAATACGCCGGCTGCCCACAATGACGACCGGCATGATATCACACCCTGATCTCAACGCAAGGTGGAACCCCCCGGGCCTGAACGGCTGGAGTCGGCCATCCGGGCTCCGCGTCCCTTCAGGAAAAATGAGCACCGATGCCCC
>JAZDGZ010000577.1:0-5507 GCA_043806375.1 Pseudomonadota bacterium
CCGAAATTCTCCAGGGCCTCTTCCAGTGCCCGCAAGGTATTCACATCAAGGTCGTTGGTGGGCTCATCCAGGAGCAGGACATTGGCCCCACCTTTCAACATTCGAGCGAGATGAACGCGGTTTCTCTCCCCGCCTGAAAGGGAACCCACTTTCTTCTGTTGATCGGTCCCGGAGAAATTGAACCTGGCCACATAGGCCCGGGAATTGACCTGACGGCTGCCGAGTTCTATGGCCTCCTGACCGTCGGAGATGGCCTCCCAGATGTTCTTTTCAGGGAGAAGGGCGTCGCGGCTCTGGTCGACATAGGCCAGCAGCACGGTCTCTCCGATCTTGAAGGCGCCCGAGGTGGGGTGCTCTTGACCGGTGATCATGCGGAAAAGGGTGGTTTTCCCGGCGCCGTTTGGACCGATGACCCCCACGATGGCGCCGGGCGGCACGGAGAAAGAGAGGCTCTCCATCAAGAGGCGGTCGCCGTATGCCTTGTTCACCTTTTTTGCCTCGATGACCACATCGCCAAGGCGGGGACCGGGGGGAATATAGATTTCCAGGTCCTTTTCCCGGTTTTCGCTCTCCTGGCTCACCAGGGCCTCGTAGGCGCTGATCCGCGCCTTGGCCTTTGTATGCCTTCCCTTAGGCGACATCCTGATCCAATCGAGCTCCCGTTGAAGGGTCTTTTGACGCTTGCTCTCGTTTTTTTCCTGGTGCCTCAACCTCGCCTGCTTCTGTTCCAGCCAGGAAGAGTAGTTTCCTTTCCAGGGGATTCCCTCGCCTCGATCGAGTTCCAGAATCCAGCCGGCCACGTTGTCCAGGAAGTAACGGTCATGGGTTACGGCTATGACGGTCCCCGCGTAACGCTGGAGGTGCTGTTCCAGCCAGGCAACCGACTCGGCGTCGAGGTGGTTCGTCGGTTCGTCAAGAAGAAGGATGTCCGGATTCTGAAGAAGAAGGGTGCATAAGGCCACCCGTCTTCTTTCCCCGCCTGAGAGCACATTCACCGGCGTTTCGCCGGGAGGGCAGCGCAGGGCATCCATGGCCATTTCGAGCCTCGAGTCCAAATCCCAGGCGTCCAGGGTGTCGATCCTTTCCTGGACCTCTCCCTGACGCTCGATGAGCCTGTTCATCTCTTCGTCCGACATGGGCTGGGCGAATTGGTCGCTGATTCGGTTGAATTCGTCGAGCAGGCCTGCGGTTTCCTTTACGCCCTCTTTTACGATCTCCAGAACCGTCTTGGTACTGTCGAGTTGCGGCTCCTGCTCCAGAAAACCGACCGTAAAACCGGGAGAGAGAATGGTCTGGCCATTGAATTCCGTGTCCACCCCGGCAAAAATCCGCAAGAGGGAGCTCTTTCCGGAACCGTTGAGGCCGAGGACACCTATTTTTGCGCCGTAGAAGAAGGAGATGGAGATATCATTAAGGACCGGCTTCTTATCGTAATACTTGCTTACCCGTATCATGGAATAGATGACTTTGTTGGGTTCCTGGCTCATTGGTTCTGGAATCCTCCTTAAATTGAAGATGGGAAATTCCCCGTTGCCGGGTTATCGCAAGAGGGTTACCGGCCGGCCGACTCGTCACAGGGTCTGCAGGGATCAGATGGCCCGGCCGGAGCCGGCGGTATTTCCACGCAAGGGAGTTCAAGTGCCATGCTCTGTGCGATTTCGGCTCCACATAGCACAGCAGGGAGACTTTTGAAAGAGGAATCTAACGGGCATCGGAAGAACCCGATGTCGCCCACCAAGGGGGTCATCTGACCGTTCCCAGGTAGATGGCGAGGAGGACAATGAGGGCGCCCAGGACCTCTAAGAGGGAGGTCGGCCTGGCAAAGAAGAGGATATCCCAGACAAAGGCGAGGGTGGGTTGGAGAAGAAGGATGAGGCCGACCCGAGATGCCTCTATTTTGGCGAGGCCCGCTGAAATGAGGACCCAGCCCAGGACCTGCCCCACAATGCCGTACCCGATAAGGGCGATCCAGCTTTGCAGGTCCGGGATGCGAAACCCTTCATTTTGTGTCCAAGCCTCCGCGCCCATGAACACCGCGGTGAAGAGGGATATGAGCGCGACGGTGGCAAGGGTTCCGGAGCCGCCGGACCCTGACTGGGTTTTTTTGAGCGACAGGATGTAGGCGGCATAGCAGATCGCCGTTGCCAGGCCGAACAAGACCCCTATCCGGTAATTCTTGTCCAGATGGGGCCAGTTGTGACCCACGATCAGATAAAGGCCGACCATGGCCAGGGGGATCGAAACGATTCCCCTCCAGGTCGGCCTCTCTCTCAAGACGGTGGCGCCGAAAAGGGCCAGGAAGAAGACCTGGAAATTGGCCAGGAGGGTCGCCAATCCGGGGCCCACATACCCTATGCTTCGATGCCAGAAGGTCAGGTCGAGGGCAAAGAGAAGGCTGCAGACCATGATCATGACCGTGTGACCGAATCCGCGAAATAGCCGTTCGCGCCTGATTCGCAGGATGAGTGCCAGGACCATGCCGCCAAAGAGGACGCGGTAGAATCCGGCCATGGTCGGCCCCACGTGGGCCACCTTCACGAAGACGGCGGAGAAGCTGATCATGAGGGCGCCGACCGTTACCTGCAGCGTGCCCAGAATTCTCTTTTGACGGATCCAGTGGCTAAGCGGCAGCACGTCTCATTCCTCAAAAAAGCAGTGTTGCATCTCAAAAATTCCTCTAATCATTCGATCCCGTCCCAACCTGTGTGGCCCCCCTCCGGCGGACCTTAGCGTGTGACGCGCGGTGGAGTAAATCAAGATATTTCTGAGACAACAGACCGGCGAAGGGGATCAGAGTGATTTCGAGATGGAGATGTAGAAGGTCGCACCCTTTCGTGAGCCTGACTCCAACCACGCCGCGCCCCCGTGCTGCTCCGCAATCTCTTTGACGATGGCAAGCCCCAGCCCGGCCCCTTCTCTTTTGCCAGAGGACTTCTTTCGCTTAAAGGGCACGAAGATCTTTTCGGAGTCCTGATCCTGAATTCCGATCCCGTCGTCCTTGACCGAAAGGATATGAAACTCGTCCGAGTCCGTGTACCCGACCTCGATTTCCTTTAGGTCCTCGCCGCCGTATTTGAGGGCGTTATCCACCAGGTTTCTGAAAACCCTGAGAATGGATAAGCGGTCAGCCTTGACTTCGGGCAGGAGATCCGGTTCCATCCACTTTATGCGGCGAATGTGGAGCTCCGGGTAAAACTCCTCCTTCACCACCTCGGTGATCTCTTTCAAGGGGACCCTTTCAAGGGTAAGGGGCGCCTCTTTGGTCGAGATGTAGACGTTGATCTTTTCGACCAGGGCGGCGATATGTTCGGAAGCCCGTATGATCTGATCGCAGTACTGCCTGCCTTTCTCGTCGAGGAGATGCCTGCAGTTTTTGTGGAGAAGTTTGGCCAGCCCGTGGATGGCGATGGCCGGGTTCTTGAGATCATGGGAAACCGAATAGGCAAACATTTTTATCTTCTCGGAACTCTTCTGCAGCGCTTCCTCCGCATTCTTGCGCTTGGTGATGTCCCTGTTGCTGGCGCGCCGGCCGAGCCAGGTGCCGTCGTCGCTGTAAACCCCTTGACAATAATGGCTGATCCAGCGTTCATTGCCGTCGCGGGAAATGATCCTGAAGTCAAGGTGGAGCACGCCTTTGTGGTCGAAAGTCTCTTGGAGATGATCAAGGGTGGCTTTTTGATCCTCGGGGTGAATGATTTTTTCAAACAGGGTGGGGTCCTTTAGGAATTCATCCTGCCGGTAGCCCGTTATGCGCTCGCAGGATGGGGAAACGTAAAGGTATCGTCCATCCGGTCCCTGCCATGTTTCCCAATCATAAGTGAAGTCCACGGTGGTTCGAAAACGCTCCTCCCTCAGCCGGAGCGTCTCCTCGATCGACTTCTGCCGGGCCTTGGAAGCCTCCAACTCCTTGAGGCGCGATTTTAATTCCGCGATTTCGTCAAGAAGTTTTTCTCTTGTCTTGCCTTCGTCTTTCATTCGGATTGCCCGTCCTAAACTTGCCGCCCTCTCGAAAGATTTTTTTCGCAGGGTATGCGTGAACCGCTCACTGGTTTAGTGCGCCAGAGGAAATAGAAAGGGGAAGATAGAGAAAGGCAGTACCATAAGAAAAAAGATTAACCAATTTTGGCCCCGGTGGCAAGAGAGAAATCCGCTGAGCCTTGTTTCCCTTGCCACTTAGTACAGGATTTCGTAAATATGCAAACGTATTCACCACAGGCACAGAGGACACAGAGAAATTCAAATCTTTCATTTGCCCCGGTGAATCACCGGGACAAATGAAAGGTGTGTCTTTTCCTCCTGCTACAGGGTTTGATTGAAAAAATCGGAAAACTGGACTCCATGATAGAGCAAGGGGACCGTGGGATGAGATGGATAAATCTTCGCCGAAGGCAGACGTGGAACTTGCCCATTCGCGGTATCTCCCGCGAATGGGCAAAAACTCTGTTCTCCGTGCCCTCTGTGTCTCTGTGGTGAAAGAAGGTTTGTGAGCGTAATTATGAAAAGTCTTAGGAATCGGCCGGATAAGTTTTTGACGTCATTTCCAAATATGGCGAAGCGATTTGGTCAATCAGGCCGCGAGCATTGTCCCGGAAGAGGGATGTTCAAGCAAGAGACGAGGAGGGGGGATTTGTTTCACGAGGCGATCGGATAATGAAGGCCAGCGGGACGCTGGCCAGAATCAGCCCTCCCAGGACAATCCAGGCCAGACGATAACTGCCGTAGGCATCAAAGACCATGCCCGTAAGGACCGGGCTTGCCATCGATCCGATGACCGTGATCGCCAATATGAGCCCCTGAATGGCTCCAAAGGCCTTTCGACCGAAGTAATCGGCCAGCATGGTGAGCCTGAGGGTAATGACTCCCCCGTACCCGGGGCCGAAGGTGATAATGAAGAGGAAGGCCTGCCAAAAGGTCTCTGCTCCTGCCAGAAGGAAGAGTCCCAAGCCCTGAAGCGCGAGGGCAAAGGCCATGAGGCGTCGCTGGTCGAACCGGTTACCGAGCCAGCCCAGGCCGAATCTTCCAATGACGCTCACCACCACGAGAAAAGAGGCCGCAAGACTGGCCCGGTCACGACTGAGGTGGAGACTGATGAAATGGGGCATCACATGGACGATCACGGCGTGCACGCCCGCAGAAGATATGGACACCATCAAGGCAATTATCCAGAATATCTTGGTCTTCATGGCCTCAAAGACAGTCAGGCCTTCGAGTTGTTGCTTTGGGGTTGAACCGAGCTTCTCCATATCGGCAGAGAAAGGTTCTGACGGCCTGTCGCCGTCCGGAGAAAGGCCGTAAGGCTCAGGACTGTGTCGAACAACCAAGGCACTGGGTATCCCGATCACCCAAAACCCAATTCCGATGATGACCAGTGTGGTGCGCCATCCATACGTCCCGATGAGCCAGTTCACCAGATAGATAAGCATCCCCCCTGCACCGATGGCCCCGGAAAGAATCCCCAGGGCTATCCCCCTTTTTTTTACAAACCAATTGGTCGCGGCGGCCCATCC
>JAZDGZ010000578.1:0-5726 GCA_043806375.1 Pseudomonadota bacterium
GAGCCCCCGATCGGCTCGAACATGGCGGTCCCTTCAGGGTTGATGTTCCCCCCTGCCGCTACGCCGAGCCCCCCTTGAATGATGGCCCCGATGTCGGTGATGATATCCCCGAACATGTTGCCCGTCACGATCACGTCGAACTGCTCCGGGTTCTTGATCATCCACATGCACAGGGCATCCACGTGCTGATATGCCGTTTTTACATCCGGGTACTCCTGATGCACCTCTTCAAAAACCCTGACCCAGAGATCGGATTCATAGATCAGGACATTATTCTTGGCACAGAGGGTCAGGTGTCTCCTCTTATCCCTCTTCCTGCAGAGATCAAAGGCGTAGCGAATGCAGCGTTCCACCCCTTTCCGGGTGTTCACCGATTCCTGAATCGCCACCTCGTCAGGGGTCCCCTTCTTGAAAAAGCCGCCGCCACCGGCGTAGACTCCCTCGGTATTTTCCCGAACAATCAGGAAGTCAATCTCCTCCGGTCCTTTTCCTTTGAGCGGTGTATCCACGCCGGGATAAAGAACCACAGGCCTCAGGTTGATGTAAAGATCCAGTTCGAAACGCAGCTTCAGGAGGACGTCCCTTTCCAGGATACCGGGCGTTACATCCGGATGCCCGAGGGCCCCCAGAAAAATGGCATCCATCCCTCTCAGTTCATCCAGCATATCATCGGGAAGCAGAAGCCCCTTCTTAAGATACAGGTCACCACCCAAGGGGAACTCTTTGAACTGGAATTCTATCCCACATCGTCTGGAAAGGGCCTTGAGGGCCTTCATTCCCTCTGCCACGACCTCCGGCCCCGTGCCGTCACCACCAATAACGCCTATACTGTATTTGCTTGACATTGCTATTTCTTCTTCCTGTTTTCGGGCCTCAGTGCCCTCACGGCCGCACCCGCTATCCACATCTCCGAGTTCCTGATCTCAGCAAGCTCTTTTTCCAGTTTCTCGCGGTAATCCGGTGCGCTGTTGGCCTCGATCACGATCCTTGTCTCTTCGCCCGAAACGACCTTCCGGTAAAGATCTTCAAAGACCGGTGCGACGGCATCTCGGAATTTTCCTTTCCAGTCAAGGGCTCCCCTTTGGGCCGTGGTGCTGCAATTGGCGTACATCCAGTCCATGCCGTTCTCAGCCACCAGCCTGATCAGGCTCTGCGTGAGTTCTTCCACCGTCTCATTAAAGGCCTCGCTCGGGCTGTGGCCATGCCTTCGAAGAAGGTCATACTGGGCCTCCATGACCCCGGCAAGGCATCCCATGAGCACGCCCCGCTCTCCGGTCAGGTCGCTGTGCACCTCTTTTTCAAAGGTGGTGGAAAAGAGATATCCCGATCCGATGGCGATACCGAGGGCCAGGGTCCGCTCCTTTGCCCTGCCGGTAAAATCCTGGTGGATGGCAAAGCTGGAGTTGATCCCGCTGCCGTCCAGGAAATTGGTCCGAACCGTACGGCCCGATCCCTTGGGCGCCACCAGGATCACATCGATGTTTTCCGGCGGAATGATCCCTGTCTGTTCCTTATAGACAATGGAAAATCCATGAGAAAAATAAAGGGCATCGCCCTTGTTGAGGCATGCCTTTACGGTATTCCACGTCGCCACCTGGCCGGCGTCGGACAGCAGATACAGAATCATCGTCCCCCTCTTCGCCGCTTCCTCGATAGGGAAAAGGGTCTCTCCCGGCACAAAACCGTCTGCAACGGCCTTATCCCAATAATCCTCGCCTTCACGCTGTCCCACGATCACCGAAAAGCCGTTGTCCTTTAAATTCAGAGCCTGACAAGGTCCCTGGACCCCGTAACCCAGCACGGTGATCTTTTCGTCTTTGAGGATCTCCCTTGCCTTTTCCAAGGAAAATTCTTCCGAGGTAATCACTTCCTCCACAACACCACCAAAATCTATCTTTCCCATTATCTCTCCTTTCTATTTCTATTTCGTTTCCCGGGCCAGGGCCACCATCCCGGTCCTGGCAATCTCTTTGATGCCCATCGGTTTGAGGAGCTTCAGAAAAGCACTGATTTTCCCTCCGTCACCTGTGACCTCCAGGGTGTAGTACTCCGTTCCCACATCAACAACCGTGGCTCGAAAGATATCCACCATCCTCAAAATCTCGGCACGATGCTCGGGCTTGGCCCTCACCTTGATCAGGACGGTCTCCCGCTGAACAAACTCTATGTCGGTAAAATCCATCACCTTGATAACGTTAATCAGTTTGTTCAGCTGCTTTTTTATCTGCTCCAGGACGGCCATATCCCCCATAGCCACCAGGGTAATCCGGGAGACAAGAGGGTCCGTCGTTTCCGATACGCACAGGCTATCGATGTTGAACCCGCGGTTGCTGAAAAAACCGGCCACACGTGAAAGAACGCCGGGTTCATTATCGACCAGCATAGACAGGATATGTCTTTTTAGATCGTCATGTGTCATCTTTACTCCTTCTCTCTCCAAAGATCAGACCAAAAGCATCTCCGTAATGGGGGCTCCTGAAGGCACCATAGGGTAGACGCACTCTTCCTGCTCCACCACAAAATCCATGAACACAAGTTTTGGGATGGATAGTCCCTCTTCAAGGACCACCTCGACCTCTTCAGGCCTCTTTGCCCGCAGTCCTACAGCCCCATAGGCTTCGGCCAATTTTACAAAATCAGGGCCGTGATTCAGGTCTGTGCCTGCATAACGGGACCCGTAGAAGAACTGCTGCCACTGCCTCACCATCCCCAGATAGCCATTATTCAAGAGGACAACCTTCACCGGCAGATTGTACTGGACCGCCGTCGCCATTTCCTGAATATTCATCTGGATGCTCCCATCGCCTGCAATATCGACGACCAGTTTATCCGGGCATGCGACCTGAGCCCCTATGGCCGCCGGCAATCCAAACCCCATGCACCCCAATCCCCCGGAAGTGATGAAACAATTCGGACGATCAAAATGGTAATACTGGGCGGCCCACATCTGATTTTGGCCGACCTCAGTGGTAATGATCGCGTCTCCTTTGGTCAATTCGTACAATTTCTCTATGACAAACTGGGGCTTGATGATGACATCCTTTTGCTCATAGGCCAGAGGCTTGGTCGACCGCCATTCCTCTATCTGTCTGAGCCATGGTCCCCGCTCTTCCTTGAGATCCCCCAGGTCTTCCCTATCAAGGAGTTCGTTCAGCTTCTCAAGCGTTATCTTGCAGTCCCCGACGATCGGCACGGTGACAGGAATATTCTTACGAATGGATGTGGGATCAATGTCAATATGAATGATACTCGCCTTCTTGGCAAAGGCATCGATCTTCCCTGTGACCCGATCATCAAAACGGACACCCACGGCAATGAGGAGGTCGCATTCCCCGGATGACATATTCGCACGGTACGTGCCGTGCATCCCGAGCATTCCCAGCCACAAGGGATCCGTTCCGGGAAAGGCCCCCAGCCCCATGAGGCTCCCTGTCACCGGTGCCTGGATTTTTTTTGCAAATGTCGTGAGTTGCTTCGACGCCCCGGAAAGGATAACCCCCCCTCCTGCAAAGACGAGGGGCCGCTTGGCCTCCTTGATCAATTTGATGGCCTTGGGCAACTGCTTCATATTGGGAACATACGTGGGGTTGTACGCCCGGAGCGAGACGCTTTTAATAGGCTTATAGTTCGTGCTCGCTTGGACGACATCTTTGGGAAGATCGACGAGAACAGGGCCCGGCCTTCCCGACCGGGCAATATAGAAGGCCTCCTTCAGAACTCTCGCCAGGTCCTCAACGTTCTTGACCAGGTAATTATGCTTGGTGCATGGCCTTGTAATCCCAACGATGTCCACCTCTTGGAAGGCATCATTTCCTATCAACTGGGTGGGGACCTGCCCGGTTAAGACAACGACCGGAATGGAATCCATGTAGGCGGAGGCGATCCCGGTTACCGTGTTTGTGGCCCCGGGACCTGAAGTGACCAGGCAAACCCCTACCTTGCCCGAGGCCCGGGCATAACCGTCTGCGGCATGAACGGCTCCCTGCTCATGGCGCACCCTGATATGCTGAATGTCAGACTGTACCAGCTGGTCATAGATGTCAATAATCGCACCTCCAGGGTAGCCGAAGACGGTATCCACCCCTTCCTCCTTCAGTGCCTTTATAATGATTTGCGATCCTGTGAGTTTGATGGTGATCCTCCCTTTTCTATTTTATGACGGCCCCCTCGCTCGCTGAGGAGACGCTTTTGGCATATCGATACATGTACCCGGAGGTAATCCGTGGCTCAGGGGCCTTCCATTGGGCCAGACGCCGCCCCAACTCTTCCTCTGTCAGCTGGGCGTTGATCTTTTTGTTCCTGATGTCAATCACAATGGAATCCCCGTCCTGGACGAGCGCTATGGGTCCTCCCTCCATCGCCTCGGGAGAGACGTGACCGATGGCCGCCCCTCTCGTGCCCCCTGAAAAGCGCCCATCCGTCACCAGGGCAACGTGCGCATCAAGGCCCATGCCGGCAATGGCCGAAGTGGGCGTGAGCATCTCCCGCATGCCGGGACCCCCTTTCGGTCCTTCATAGCGGATAATCAGAACCTCGCCCTTGGCTATCTTTCCGCCCATGATAGCCTCGGTCGCCTCATCCTCGGAGTCGAAGACCCGGGCCGGACCCTCGTGATAAAGCATCTCTTCGCATACCGCAGACTGCTTAACCACGCATCCCCCAGGGGCCAGATTTCCATATAATACCGCGAGTCCTCCCTGGGAATGATAGGGTGCCTTCACTGATCTGATGACCTGAGAATCCCTTGTCACGGCATCGGCGATGTTTTCACCGACCGTATGGCCTGTCACGGTCATGCACCTCTCGTTGATGAGGCCTGCCTCGTTGAGCTCCTTCAATACGGCGGGGATCCCCCCCGCACGATCTAAATCCTCTACGTGGTCCTTACCCGCAGGGCTGAGGCGACAGAGATTTGGCGTGCCTTCGCTGACCCGGTTGATCTGCTCCAGCGGAAGGGATATGCCCGCCTCTCTCGCTATCGCGGTCAGGTGAAGAACCGTGTTGGTCGAACACCCCAGGGCCATGTCCACCGCAAGGGCGTTGCCAAAGGCCTCTTGTGTCATGATTTTTCTGGCGCTGATCCCTTTCTCCACGAGTTCCATGATCCCTACGCCCGTCTCTTTGGCCAACCGGATGCGGGAGGCCATCACTGCCGGGATAGTCCCATTGCCCGGCAAGGCCATGCCAATGGCCTCGGTCAGGCAGTTCATGGAGTTGGCCGTGAACATCCCGGCGCAGGAACCGCACGTCGGGCAGGCCTCGTTTTCAATCGCGGTGAGGGCTTCGGCGGTCATCCTTCCTGAACGAACGGCACCCACCGATTCGAAGACGGTGATCAGGTCGATCTTTTCCTTCGGTCTCTCGGGATGTACACCGGCAAGCATGGGTCCGCCGCTGATGACGATGGCGGGCAGATCCAATCTGGCTGCTGCCATAAGCATTCCCGGAACGATCTTGTCACAGTTTGGAACAAGGACAAGGGCATCAAAGGCATGGGCCCTGGCCATCACCTCAACGGAGTCGGCGATCAACTCCCGGCTTCCCAGGGAATACTTCATGCCTATGTGATTCATGGCAATCCCATCACAGACGCCGATGGTTCCGAACACGACGGGCAGGCCTCCGGCCATGTAAACCCCTGCCTTCACGGCATCCACGATTCGGTTCAGGTGGATATGCCCCGGGATAATCTCATTGGCTGAATTGGCTATGCCGATCAGCGGCCG
>JAZDGZ010000579.1:0-2991 GCA_043806375.1 Pseudomonadota bacterium
TTGACCGGTTGATCCGCGACCGTTCCGATCAGATCTCCCTTTTTAACCCCGTCACCGATATCCGCCTCACTCTCCCACCTCCCATCGGCAGGCGCCCGGAGGACGCGCTCTGCGGTGATTCCCATGACGGGACCGGGACTGCCGGTGTTGGGCTCGGCCGAACCCGTGGTCAGCAAGCGACCAAGGTTATGACCCCGGTTGGTCTCCACCACAAAATGGGCGTCTTTTCCCGCTTCGAACCCCGGTCCTAGGGCAATGACCAGGGGGGCGTCGTCTTTCGTGGTTCCCAGATTTTTTTTTGCCAGGATGGCGTCAACGATCACGTCGGGCCTTACCATATGCCGGGATTCGGCGCTTGGGTCCACAAGGACTGAAATAAGCCCTCGCTCCCACAACCGGTCAATATCCCGGACGTCGCCGGCACGCAGGGCCTTTACGCCCTCCACCTCCGCCTCTCCGTCATAGACGGCCTCGCAAAAGGAGACCTTCCTCCTGACGGCCATGGGCTGGGCGATCTCAGTGATCAAAATTTTGAACCCGCAATGATGGAGCCTCCACGCCACCCCGGAAGCCAAATCGCCCCCGCCACGCATAAGGACCTTGATCGCGGCTGTCACCAAAGAGCCCCTTATTGAAGTCTTGTGCTCCTGCATTTTCCGTCGGAGCCTTGATCTTTTGTGCCTGCCCGGCCTCGACTGTGAGGGCGGCACGGTGTCCGCCCCTACGATTGACGCTAAGGATATTCCCATACAAAATCGTAGGGCAGGCGACCCTGCCTGCCTTATGGGGGCGTCCTCAGAGTGTCGGGGCAGGTAGTGCACCCTATTTCTTCTGTTCTTGGACCACGGGTTTCGAAGGTGTTTCTGCGAGCACCTCTTTTGCCTCCTTGGAGGCCTTGGTCATGGCGTATTCGATGCCCTCTTTGATGAGCTGTTTTGTCTTGCCGATCAGGGCAGGGTCAGTAGCATGACGCACCGCTTGAGATACAACGCGATCCACGCCGTATTGGATGCCCTCTCTGATGTCCTGCTTCATCGTTGAGATAAAGATCCCCAGGATCACCAGAAGAACGATTCCCCAGGTTGCTGCCCTGACAGCCTCCCGAACAAAAAGTCGCCCCAGACTAATCTCTTTTTCAGACATGCCCAACCTCCTTTTTGTTTGATGGTTGTAACCTTTTGATCCCCTGCACCCATTCATTGCCCCAGCGGCCTTGGCCCTGAAAATCGATGAATATTAACAGGCTCAACTGATGACGGTCATGGTCTCAAAAAGAAACCTCTTTTCTGATTTCTCATGCAATCGCCTTCTATGAATACCCTCATGGGTCATTTCCATTCAGCCTATGTCCACCAGATCATACTGGCGTCTTCCCAGACCGATCTCCTCGGCATAGCCGAGTTGAATAGTCCAGTCTACATCGGGGTAGAGGGCCCTGAATTTGTCTTCTCCGGCCCCTTTGTGCCTCGAAAGGCATGAGTTGTCGAGGGCCTTCTGTCCATTGACCATATCTACAGATGCCTGATCGATGGCCACGGGATCCGTGGATGCCATGATACCCAGGTCTTGGACTATAGGGGCGTCGGTGTAACCGTGGCAATCGCAGGCAGGAGAGATATGGGTCAGGAAATTCATAAAGGCAACTCTGCCCTGCTTCCCTTGTAACACGGCTAAGGCATATTCCACCATCTTTTTTTGAAAAAGGGGGATATCTGCATTCCATCGGATAGCAATGGCCTTGTTGGAGCAGATGAGGATGCATTCACCACACCCCACACATTTCTTGGCATCGATAGTCGCCTTTTCATCCTGAAGGCGGATGGCCGACTGGCCGCAGTGCTCGACACACTCACCGCATCCGACGCATTTCTTTCTTTTTACCTTGGGGGATAAGTCGGCGTGCTGAGCCATTTTGCCCCGCCTGGATGCGCACCCCATGGCTAGATTCTTGATGGTCCCGGCGAATCCGGATAGTTCATGTCCCTTGAAATGGGCGAGACTGATGAGGGTGTCCGATTCAATGATTTCCTTTGCAATATAGGCGCTCTCGAATATGTTCTGGTCGATCCTGACGGGAGTCGAGGAGGCCCCTCTTATGCCATCTGCAATAATAATGGGGGCATTTACAACGGCGTAGGCAAAACCGTTCTCTATGGCCGTATTGATGTGGGAGACGCTGTCACTCCTCGTGCCGGCATAGAGGGTGTTTGAGTCCGTCAAAAAAGGAAGGCCGCCTAAGCTCCTGACGTGCTCTACGATCCGGCGGACCAAGTTGGGCCTTATATACCCGGTACTCCCCTTTTCGCCGAAATGGAGTTTGACGGCCACGAGACCCCCGTGGGGCACTATTTTCTCCAGCCCTACCATGCCCATAAGCCTCACCAATTTGCCAAGAAAGTTTTCCTTGGCGGAGGCCCTTAGATCGCAAAAATATACGACACTCTTGGACACGATGATCTCCTCTCGTCGGGCCATTGCCCGAATGACCTTTTCCGTCCTGGATGAGACCGATCTCCACAGCAAAGATGGGGACGTAGGCAGCCTTCTCATCAAGATCTTGGAAGCAGCCCGTCGTCGAATAGCAGACGGATCACCTCCGGATTGGCGCTGATATTAGACAGGATTGACCCGAGTGTCAATAAGGGGGGGATCGAAGGCCCATTTTTCCATTGACAAGCAAGACCATCTTGGATTATTAACGTAGTGAAATCTCAAGTCTTAATCACACAGCCAGGATCATGGCGGGCCCTTCTCGGCATCCTGGAGAAGAGAGTACTCTTGTAGATCAGGGAGATGATGAAAAGAACGCCTGTTTACCCCATTTTGATTTTGATTGCCCTCTTTCTGATGATCCCAGGCACCATGAGGGAAGCCCAGGCCCAGGAGGCCAAGAAGATCCTGAGCATCGAAGCCTTTGATATGCTCAATACGGTCCCTGATACTTATTTGATAGACGTCAGGACCCGGGCGGAATATCAGTTTGTGGGTCAT
>JAZDGZ010000580.1:0-2106 GCA_043806375.1 Pseudomonadota bacterium
CATGCCGAGCGCCTACGGAATCGAAAAGCGGGGCATCCCGCCCTGCCGCGCCGCCTGCCCTCTCCATGTGAATGCCCAGGGGTACGTTGCCCTGATCTCTGTCGGCAAATTTAAGGAGGCCCTTCAACTCGTCCGGGAGACGCTGCCCTTCCCTGGGATCCTTGCCTATGCCTGCTCCCACCCCTGCGAACAGGAGTGCAAGCGTATTGAAGAGGATCGGCCAATTTCCATCTGCCATCTCAAGAGGTTCCTTGTTGACCATGTCGAAGAACCTGAGTTTGAATTTAAAAAACCCGAGGAGAATGGAAAGAAGGTGGCCATCATCGGTTCAGGGCCCGCGGGGCTCACGGCAGCCCATGACCTGAGGAGGCTGGGATATGCCCTCACCCTCTTTGAGGCAAAGGACAAGATGGGCGGTCTCCTCACAGACGGTTTCCCGTCGTATCGACTGCCAAAAAAGATCGTAGAAAAGGACCTCTCCATCATCGAGAAGATGGGGATCGAGGTCCATCTCAACACCCGGGTTGGAAAGGCCTCCTATGAGGCCCTCCTGCAGGGATTTGACACCGTTTTCATTGCTACCGGGACTGCCGGTGTGGACTCGATCCTTAAGGCCTTTAAGGGTCTGAAGGGAACCCGCTGGGGTACTATCCTCGCAGATCCCGTGACGCTTGAGACCAATCTGATTGGGGTCTTTGCAGGGGGAGACACGGTCACAGGTCCTGGAACGATTATCGAATCCATGGCCCATGGACGAAAGGCCGCAATCTCCATCCATCGCTATCTGAGCGGCGAGGATCTCACCCAGGACCGTGAATCCGAAGGGAGCCGGAGGTCGACGCTCGGGACCACGATGCCCTATTCCGAGCGGAAGGAACGGGAGACCCCGCCGGATATGGTGAGGCCTGTCGATGCGGGCCTTACGCCGGAAGAGGTCATCGAGGAGGGGAAGCGATGCCTCCAGTGCGGCGGATGCTCCGAGTGCATGGAGTGTGTGAAGGCCTGTGAGGCCAAGGCCATCCACCACGAGATGAAGGATGAAAAGATTGAGATCGAGGTGGGATCGATCGTCCTCTCTCCGGGGTTTGACGAGTTTTCTCCCGCCATCAAGACCGAATATGGATATGGCAGGTATTCCAATGTCGTTTCAAGCATCGAGTTTGAACGATTCCTCTCTGCCTCGGGTCCGTTCAGGGGACAGGTCCTGAGGCCCTCGGACGGAAAGCACCCTCACAAGGTCGCCTGGATCCAGTGCGTGGGTTCGAGGGATCCCCATATCAAGAAAGGGTATTGTTCTTCCGTCTGCTGCATGTATGCAACAAAAGAAGCCGTGATTGCCAAAGAGCACGCCCCGGAGATGGAAGCCACCATCTTCTTCATGGATATGAGGGCCTACGGCAAGGATTTTGACAAGTATATTGAGAGGGCCAAGAAGGATTACAAGGTCCGTTATGTCCGCTCGCGCGTCTCCCACCTCAAGGAGGACCCGGACAGCCACAACCTTTACATTCACTACGAGACCGAGGAGGGCGAGATGGTTTCCGAAGAGTTTGAGATGGTCGTGCTCTCCGTTGGTCTTGAACCTGCCCGGGATCATCTCGAAATCGCCAGGACCTTTGGAATCGATCTCAATCCCTATGGGTTTGCCCACACATCGACCTTTGCTCCTCTTCAGACCTCGAGACCGGGAGTTTTTGTCAGTGGCGTCTTCTCCGGTCCAAAGGATGTGCCTGAGACCGTGGCCCAGGCCTCGGCTGCCGCGGCAGAAGCCTCTTCCCTTCTTGCCCCCTCCAGGGGGACCCTGGTGACAGAAAAGGAATACGTCGAG
Source organism: Pseudomonadota bacterium (assembly GCA_043806375.1). Lineage (GTDB taxonomy): Bacteria > Desulfobacterota > DSM-4660 > Desulfatiglandales > HGW-15 > JAZDGZ01. The sequence goes on from JAZDGZ010000580.1 coordinate 1,829, forward strand.
GAAAAAAATGTCAATTATGAAGTCCCGCGGATAGGGGCCTTCATCTGCCACTGCGGAATCAACATCGCGGGAGTGGTCGATGTCCCTGCCGTCGTAGAGTATGCGAGGACACTGCCCCATGTCGTCTATGCCGATAGCAATCTTTACACCTGTTCCCAGGATGCCCAGGAGTTACTTAAGAAGATCATAGAAGAACACAAATTGAACCGGATCATGATTGCCTCGTGCACACCGAGAACCCACGAGCCCCTCTTCCAGGACACGATCCGGCAGGCCGG
>JAZDGZ010000581.1:0-4533 GCA_043806375.1 Pseudomonadota bacterium
GGGGTCTTTTCTGAAGGCGCCCCCATGAGCCTCATAGGCGCTACCGGGCAGGCACATAGGAGAAAGGCTTCGACGAAGATGATCCTATGGGGCTATTCGGTGCTTTTATTCGGACGTTGGTGCCGTGAGCATCGCCAAGAAGGAAGATGATTGCCCCTTCAGAAAAGACCCCCGGGGGAGGTTCTGAGTAATGGCTTAAACCAAGATATTTCTGAAATGCCACATTAGCAGGTTGCCGAAAAACGCCTGCCGGATCAACCGATCACGCCCGCCTTGACGTAGGCAAGGTATTCCTCTTCGGACATGCCGAGAAGTTCCCTGTAGACGTAGAAGTTGTCCTCACCCATGAGCGGAGCGGCCTTCCAGAGGGGCACAACGTCCTGATCCTGCCAGAGGGGGGTTCTATCTGAAAAGAGCGGGCCCTCTTGAGGATGTGTCGTCTCCACAAAGAACGCCCTTGCCTCGTGCTGTGGATCCTCTGCCACCTCCTTTGCATTCTGAACCGGCCCCGACGGCACACCGGCCTCTTGCAGGACCTGTGCCGCCTCCTGGGCCGATCGTCCCTGTGTCCACGCGTCGATCAGGGCGTCAAGTTCCTGGCCGTGGGCCTTTCGCTTGGCAGGGGAAGAGAACCGATCATCGTGTGCCAGGGCAGGGCCGATCACCCTGCACAAAGCTTTCCACTCGCACTCATCATGAACAGACAAGACGCACCACTGATCCCTTCCTTTGCACCGATAACAACCGCAGGGCGCGGCCGGCTCATCGTCAGGGCAGTTCCCTCCAGGGGCCGCCCCGCTTTCGCGAGCAGCCGCCTCCATGAGGGCCGGCCCGATCAGGGAGCAGACCACCTCATACTCGGAGAGGTCGATATACTGCCCTTTGCCCGTGTTTTCCCGATGTTCCAGGGCGGCCAGAACGGCGAAGGCACCATAGAGCCCTGCCATGACATCGCCGTACGAGAATCCGGGACCCACCGGCGGACCTTCCCTGTAAGAGGTAAGGTGGGTCAGCCCCCCCAGCGCATGAACCGTGGGGGCGTAGGCCACATAATCCTTCCAGGGGCCCGTCTGGCCCATACCCGAAGAACTTAACATGATGAGATCCGGCCTGACCTCTGTCAGCCTGTCATAGGTCAGGCCCCAGTTCGCCATGACTCGGGGAGAGAAGTTCTCGATCAGGATGTCACAGGCCCCGACCAGCCGCATAAGAATTCCAGCGGCCTCGGGATGTCTCATATCCAGGGTGATGCCCCGTTTGTTCCGGTTCCATGTGCGAAAGTAGGCCCCTCGGTTTACTTCCGCTCCTTCCGGGGTCCTTTGGGTCTGGACCTTGATGACCTCCGCTCCAAAGTCTGCCAAGATACGTGTCGCATAGGGCCCGGCCAAGACCCTTGTGAAATCCAAGACCCGCATTCCTTTAAGAACCTCTCCCGCCTTCATTCGGGTCATCACACAGCCCCGATGGATGTGAGTCTCTCGATTTCTCTTTCATCGAGGCCCAGTTCGTCCTGATAAATCAGGTGATTGTGTTCGCCCTTGGCCGGAGCATTCGTTCTCCGTCGCCCTACGGGCCTTGAAAACCTGAAAGGCAGGCCGGGAAAAAGAATCGGGTTATTCCCCCCGGCCCGCTCCACCTTGGTAAAATACCCTCGCTTCGCCAGGTGCGGGCACCCGATAATCTCTTCAGGGGCCTGTACCGGGGCCCAGGGAAACCGCATGGCCTGCCCCAGTTCGAAGAGGTCCTTCATCGTAAACAGGCCTGTCCACCGCTCCACGACCTCGAGCACATGATCCATGTGGTCGGTGCGAAATCTCTGGTCCTGCCACCTCTCGTCGGCGAGATCCTCGGCCGCACCGTCACGGGCCATCAGCTCCACAAGGGTCTCCCAGTGCTGATGGAGGGGCATCTGGATGAAGCCGTCCTTACAAGACAGGACGAAGAACGGATGATCCCCGTATCCGCCCCCTTCCCGTCCGGGAATGACCTTTTCGAAGAAGTAGCGGATCATGACATGTTCAAGGGTGGAGGTAACAGCCTCCTGAAGGGATATATCAAGGTGTCTGCCCTCTCCTGTCTCTTTCCTTTTTCGAAGAGCGAGAAGGATCGCGCAGGCCGCAAATAGCGAGGCCGCATAATAGGACTGGTTTCCGTACAGGCTGAGGGGCGGTCCCTCGGGAGTTCCTGTTACGGACATATGCCCGCCGAAAGCGGAGGCCACGAGATCGCTGCTCTTATACGACCGCCTGGGGCCTGTCAGACCAAAGCCGCTTACGGTTACCAGGATGAGGCCCGGATTCTCCTTTTGAAGTCGATCATAGCCCAAACCCAGGCCCTCCAGATAACCTGAAGAGAAGGTTTCCACCACCACGTCCCTTCCCTTCAAAAGGCGACGGAAAAGGGCCCTTCCCTCTCCCTGCTCCAGGTTAAGGGTGATGCCGAGTTTATTGCTGTTATGATAAAGAAATGAGAGGCTTGTTTCGGGCTCCCCTTCCTTGCCGGGGAATGGGCTGTGCCGTCCGGCCGGATCTCCGGGAGGTCTTTCCACCTTGATGACCTGGGCCCCCAGGTCTGCCAAGAGACGCGAGCAGAAGCCGGCCTTCTCGTCTCCCAAATCGAGGACCCTGATTCCCGTCAGCAAACCTGCTTTTTCCTCATCTGCGTTCACCTTGCCCCCTGAAGAATGGGATAATCTATCCCCAGGATATCGCATATACGAGTTCGTTTCATGGGCAATTCCTATCCTTTTTCCTCCGTTCTCAGCCTGTCCATGAGGATCGTCTTATTGAGCTGTGCCCTTTCATAACCAGGATTAAGCCTGATGGCCTCATGGTAGTTTTCTAAGGCCTCAGGCAAGTCACCTCTCTCAAATTGCTCGTTCCCGACACTATGGTAGATATCGGCGATGAGTTCCCTATCTCCCCACCGTGTTCTCCCAGGGTATTCGAGATGGCCTCGATAATCAAATCCCTCGGGCAGCATGTGATCAATATCTATGGTCGAATCATTGACTCTGAGAAGGGTCAATACATGAGGGGCTATTCCGAAGGCGTTTTCGAGATACAATGCCTCAGCTTCGATGCCTATCCGCCTCAGGAGGCAGTTATAAAGGAGGGTCAGGCCCAGGCAGTTCCCCACCGCGTGATTCCCTTCACTGATTTGGGCATCGATCACGTTGTGGAGTCGCCAATGGCCTTGCAGTCGGTAACGGGTCGGTTTACTCTTCCACAACCAATCAAATAACCCCTTTGCCTTCGTCAGGATCGAAGGAGGGACGTCGCCTTGTGAAACGAATGGTCGACAAAGTGACTGAAGCTTGGCCATATATTCAGAGGTCCGGTCCTCATCCCTGAGACCCGAGGCGATCAAAGCTTCTCTTTCCAGATCGAACAGCATACGAACGTGGACCCCTTTGTACTTCGCAGGTGGGTTGATTATGTTGGTTCTCCTCTTTTCTGCGTCTGTGTTTGCGTCAGAACAGCATGAGGGAATGCCATTTAACGGGAGATCAGGAAGGCAGAATTGATCAACTCACCAGCGTTTCAATCACCATCGGAATAAGAAGGGTCGCGAGATCCCTGCGACTTCCACCGCACAGAACGACAATCAACCGGCCACCACATACCGCCTCAGCCGTTTTTCTTACCTCCGAGGCCAGTCGCCCGTGTAATTCCGGGCTTAGGCCCATGTCCCCATACTCTCCTGCCGTCCCATCATACCCCCAGTTCCAAAAAAGGATCTCCGGACGGAAAGGGATGACCCATTTATTGAAGGCGTCCACCGCAAGGGAAAGGTATCCGTCGTCATCCATCCTCCGAGGGACATGGATATTGACATTTCGGTTGCATTCGGATGATTCCCCGGAGCATAAACAGACATAAAGCACATCGGCTCTCTGTTCGAACAACTCCCATGTCCCGTCCCCATGGTGGGCATCTGTATCAATAATGGCGAATCGTTCCATGCCGAACTTCTCTTGCAGTTCGTGGATGGCGATGGCCGCCCCGTTAAAGTAGCATCCACCGCCGAAGAAGTCACTGCCGGCGTGATGATCGCCATATCCCGTAAACACAAACGCATTCGTGATTTCACCGGAGCCGATTCTTATCGCAGCGGAAAGCGTCCCCGCCGCTGAATACAACGCCCCGTCGTACGCGGGAGTTGCCTTCACGCGCCGCACCATTTCCGGCGTGTGGACTTTCTGGATGGTCTCTATTGGAATGGGATCTAAATCAAAAGAGGACTCGGGTTTTGACGGGTATAATGCATCGAAGAAAAACACGTTCTCCTTGTTGAGGATGCCTTCCAGGGCCTGCGGAAAATCCCTGAGTCGTTCACCTTGCTGGTAATGGAAAAAGATTCCAGTGGGCATGGTAAAGGACAAAAGGCGCTCCCATTTCAATCAGAGGAAGGCAGCGGTCTGGGCTCCTGGATTTGCATTTCCTTGTCGCAGCAGGCGGGAACCCCTTCCCCCACCTTGGTGCAGAGCACCTCCGTGCCGCATGTCTCACAACGATACCTCTTTCCAAGCTG
>JAZDGZ010000582.1:0-9356 GCA_043806375.1 Pseudomonadota bacterium
TGTTGAAGAGCCGCTCCTGGCACATGATTCTTTCGCCCGCTTCCCTCACGTCCTCGACAGAGAAACCTGTTTCAAAAAGGGTCGAGAGGACTTCGGACATGAGCTTGTCCGTGTAAAGCGGCCCGAACGAACAGATGATCAAGGAGTCCCGGATCATGCGGGTGATGGCGCCCTTTTTTACATATTCACCCTTTCCAACCACATCCAGCCGGGTGTTATCAAATACTTCCGTCCTGGCGGGGAGGCCGTAACCGTGGTGGCAACCGCCGCGAGTGTCTATGGCGAACTGAAGGGCCTGGCCGTTCAACCCCCTGCACTCATACCCTCCCAATTCCATGCCCTTGGCATGCATGGCAAAGTCTTCGGAACCTTTTATTTGTTCAGAGAGGCGCTTCGTGCCCTGTGCCAAGCGCCTGCCGAAACCTTCCTCCACCACAAGTTTTTTCAACGCGCTGATCATCGCCTTGTCATCCCCGAAGCGCAGTTCCAGACCGTCCGTCTCCTTAGCGGTGATGAGACCCTTCTCAAAACACTCCATGGCAAACCCGATGGTCATGCCGGCGGTCATGGTATCAACGCCGGCCTCGTCGCATATCTGACTGGCAGCCACGATGGGTTCCATCTGGTCAATCCCGCAGGAAGAGCCGAAGGCATAAATCGTCTCCCACTCGAAGTCACTCCGTGCGCCCTTGTAAGGCCCCTTCTTGACCACTACCTCTCGGCACCCGGGTGTGGGGCAGTAAGGCCCACAGGCTCTCCCCTTCTCGGGCCATCCCATGGGAGTAGTTGATTTGTCTATCCCCCTCCATCCCTCGAACTGGCCTGTCTGCCAGTTCCGGGTGGGAAGGATTCCCAGGGCGTTTGTTTTTTCAAGATCCGATGCGGTCTCATAGCGTCGCCAAGTATCGGCCCAACCCTTGAAATCCGTCTTGAGCAACCTGGCCATCTCTTTATTCAACGATTCGAAACGATCGGGATCACCAACCGTGACTTCGCCATCGCCGCTGACCACGAACCCTTTGAGGTTTTTGGAACCCATGACCGCGCCGGCGCCTCCCCGGCCGAAACATCGATAAAGGGACCCCTCAGAAAAGACGGCTGCAGAGGGAATGCGCTGCTCTCCTGCAGGGCCGATCCCCACGGTGGCAAACTTCTTGGTGTTACGACCGCCAAGCATCGCGTGTTGGGCCTTGGCCGTTTCCAATCCCCATACTGCCTTGCCGTCTTTGAAGGTCACGGTCTTGTTGTCAATTTCAATATAGGTAGGAGAATCGGCAATGCCTTTGATGACTATAGCCCAATATCCTGCCCTTCTCATCTGCTGGGTGAGAATCCCGCTGGAGACGGCAAAAAGGTATATGCCGGTCAATGGGGATTTCGTATTGACGTTGGCCTTGGACGAATAGAACAGGTTGGTCCCGTTTGCCGGTCCTGCCGTAAAGATCAGGCAGTTTTCTTCTCCAAGGGGATCGGCCTTTGGAGGGACGAATTGATACAGGAGGTAGGCCCCCAACCCCCTTCCGCCGATGTACTTTCGGAGGATATCGGCCGGTATTTCCTCAACTTCATAGGACCTGTTCGAAAGGTCGATGGTCAGCAGTTGATATTTCATCGCTCTAAAAGCCTCCTTCAGCAGTTTTTCCGAATGTCTTCGTCGGTTCATCCGACGGCCCGGCGTGTCATACACACAGAATTGCCCGGCCGTTGATCCTGTTTTCCTAACCCGATTCCTCCTCTTCAGGTTTCCGATATTTCTGGATGATGGGCGGCAAAACGAGGACCAGTATGGTGACCAGGAGCAGGGTCCCCGATATGGGACGCAGGGCAAAGGTCCAGTAAGACCCCTCCGACAGGAGCAGGGCCTGGTAAAAGCTCCTCTCGGCTATGGGGGAGAGGATAAAGGCCACAAGAAAGGGAATCGTGCTGTACCCGTATTTTTTCATGTAATATCCGCCCAGGCCCGCAATGATGGCAGCAACCACGTCCAGAAACTGGCTTCGGATGACATAGGTCGAAATCACCCCGAGCGCTACAATGGTCGGCGCGAGGATGTTAATGGGAATAACGGTTACCCTGGCCGCGTACTTGCTGAGGATGGTCCCGGCGATAAGCAGCATGAAATTGGCGATGATCAGTCCGAAGAAAAGGGTCGTGAGGATGTCCATATGGCGTGTAAAAAGCTCAAAACCTGGATTAAGCCCATGAATCATGATCCCCCCCATGAAGACGGCCGCCACGCCGCCGCCGGGAATCCCCAGAGTCAAGGTGGGAATCAGGGCCCCGGCCACGCAGGCATTGTTGGACGCCTCCGGGGCAATGACGCCCTCGGGCACGCCGGTCCCGAATTTTTCCGGATGCCTTGCGGCGCGGGCCTCTGCCAGATAGGCCGTAAAGTTGGCCACCGCCGCCCCTTCCCCTGGAATGACCCCGATCCCGAGTCCGATGAGGGAAGAGCGCAGGACCGTTTTGATATACCGGAAGGGGACCTTGAGCCCGTCGATAATGCTGCCCGACAACTCCCCTGTTTCCGAGATGGTTTTATCCCCGCTCGCAATGAGGGCCAGGACCTCGGCAAAGGCAAAGAGACCGATGATCATCGGGACGAGGGGGATACCCCCCTTCAGGAACGTGCTGCCGAAGGTAAATCGCGAGTATCCGGTCATGATGTCCATGCCGACGGAACTGACCAGAAATCCGAATCCACCCGAGATAAACCCCTTCAGAATCGATCCTTTGGAAGAGGAGGCAATGAGCACAAGGCCGAGGACGGCCAGCATGAAATACTCGGCAGGCTGGAACTTGAGGGCGAAGTCGGCAATGATGGGGCAGAGAAAAATCAGACCGGCGAGGCCGATAAATCCCCCTATGAAGGAACTCATCATCGAAATGCCGATGGCCACGCCCCCCTTCCCCTGTTTGGCCATGGGGTACCCGTCAAGGCAGGTCGCCGCTGATGCGGCCGTACCGGGAGTGTTCAGCAAAATGGCGGAGAGAGAGCCGCCGTAAGTGGTGCTCATGTAAAGTACGGCCAGCAGAATCAGGGCGGGCCCAGGTTTCATGCCGTAGGTGAGGGGAAGGAAAAGGGGCAGGGCCGTTAAGGGACCGATCCCCGGGAGAAAGCCGATGATCAGCCCTATAAGCCCGGCCCCTAAAATCATCGCCATATTCTGCCACTGAAAAACAATACCCGCTGCTGATAACCACAGTTCGAGGGAATACACGTCTTTAACCTCCTATGAGCTCAAGAAGGAGTACTTCCGGAAGGATGGAATCCATGACGACCCGGAATATCAGGTAGATAAAAGCGGTGATGATCACCGAGGAAAGGATGAGCCTCTTGGCTTTTTTATAACCCAGGGTCCACCCGGAGAGGAGGAGAAAAATCACCGTTCCCAGAATCAGCCCGACCAAGGCCAGCAAGAAATAATAGACAAACATGAGGGCGGCCATGTACATGACCTTGGTTGCGCGTCCGGAATGAACGCCCTGCGTCTCTTCGCTCCCTTCAACCGTGGATTGCTTTGCCTTTTCCGCGCGGAGCACCTGGAACATGTCCAGGATAGTAAATATTGCGATCATGATGAGCACAAGACTGGGAAAATTCCTCGCCATGTCCGGATAATCCGACGCCATGATGAAAAAGGATACGGCCAGGATAAGCAGCCCCAGATCGATGAGGAAGACCGTGGAAAGGAAGCCGTGCCTCTGAAGATACCCGCCCAATTTCAACCCCCCATTTTTTGTTGACGGAACGCCGGGGAGGGGCAAGGCCCTTGCCTCTCCCCGGGGCTGAAATCGAAACCTCAACGATTACTTTTTCTTTTCCTGCTTCATCATGGGCACATATTTCTGGGCGATTTCGAAGGTCTCTTTGACCGCCTCGTTCATCTCGACGCTGGAGAATGCCTTGACGGGTCTTCCCTGTTTTTTCATGATTTCCAGAAACCCCGGGTCATCGACCGCCTTTCTTAAGGCGTCCTCCAGGACCTTGACCACCGCCGGGGGTGTCTTCGGAGGCGCCAGGATGCCCCGGACAAAGGAGATGTTCGGGTAATCCTTATAGCCCAGTTCGTAGATCGTAGGGACGTCCCCTAGCATCTCCACGCGTTTCGGCCCCAAGATGACGAGGGTCCTCAGCTTGCCGTCACGAACGAAGCGGACCGCGGTCGTGCTCAGGCCCAGATTGAAATCCACCTCGCCGCCGAGAAGCGCCTTTGTAGCCGGCCCGCCCCCCCCGTAGGGGACCAGTATGAAATCGATACCCGTATATTTTTTGACAAGTAGGTTCTGGAGGTGATCGATGGAGCCGACCCCTGCAAGGGCCGACTTCAGCTTCCTTGTCTTGCCCGCCTCGATCAGTTCTTTAAAGCTCTTGAAGGGACCGTCCGCTTTGACCTCCAGAGACATGGGTCCCTCGAACCATGCGTAAACGGGTTCGAAATTTTCCAGATGGGTACCGCTGTCGTGGAAGGTCTGGGCCAGCACGGAATGCTGGAGAGGAACGCATATGATGGTGTAGCCGTCGGGTTTGGCCTGCTCGGCCGCCGTGACCGCGATGGTCGTCGACCCGCCGGTCATGGGCTTGATCACGACAGACTGCCCCAGGTATTTCTGGAAATAGGGAGCCAGGTTTCTCAACTCGATGTCGGTCCCTCCTCCCGGACTCATCGGGTTGATGAGCGTTACGGCGCGGTCAGGGAATTCGGCGGCCGGCAATGCCGGGCATAGTCCGAAGACGAGCCCGATACATGAAATCAGTCCAAGGATAAGCCATTTTTGAGTCCTTTTCATTTGATCCTCCTTTTTCCAAGGTGTGACATTTGCCCGTACAGCAAACGGGGGGTGAACACAAGACCTGTCCGCATTCACCACAGAGGCAACGAGACCAGGTCGCTTTTCATTTTTTCCCAATCGGTGCCTGCCCAGCTTAAGCCAGGCAGGACCGGGGTGCGAATCAGGCAACAAGATACGTTTCAAGGTACTCAGTGCCTCTGTGGGCATCATTTTTGAGTCTTTCCGATTCCCGACGGCGCCCCCTTTTTTACCTCCCTACCTGCACGTCAATCAGATAACACCTGCCATCTTCCAATGCCTTGAAGCCGCGCGACAAGGCATCGTTGAGGTCGGCCGCTTTTTCAACCGGCCCCTCCCCGTCCCAGCCCTGGGCCCGGGCCATGGCCACGAGGTCGACGGGTGGATCGTCGATGTGATGGCCGATCCAGCTGTTTTCAAGGGGACGGCTTCGGTGCGTGGCGACCTTTTCCTGATGGTTCTCCGTGTTTTTGAACTTGCGGTTATTGGCAATGATGATCAATAACGGGATCCTGTATCGTGCGGCCGTCCAGAGGGCCGTGACACCCATCAGGAAATCGCCGTCTCCGAGGATAGCCACAGGATAACGGTCCGTGCCCCGCAGGGCCAAGGCAGCGCCGACGGACATGCCGGGACCGGACCCCACGGCGCCCCCGCCATCGCCCCCAAGATAATCCATAGGGTCTTGAAAGTTGCAGGCATCCGGGGGCCACTTCAGAGGCAGCCGGATAAGGCAGACCTTCCGTTCTCCCTTTGCCGTCTCCAGTGCCCGTGCCAAATCGTAAAGATCGATGGGTTCCTTCGAATCTTCGCCGTGAGGTTGGGCCGTTCCGGCCTTTGCCGGCTTGAGTGCATCCCTGTCAAGGGGACGTTTCCTTTCACGGCCGCCGGAGCCCCCTGCCTGGACCATGTCGAGCAGTTGGGGCAGAATGACATCGGGTTCGGCAAGGATCGGCACGTCGACCGGCGGCAGCCCCTGGTAGTCCTTGCTCCAACCCCTGTGAATGTAGCAATCGACGGAACAGTGGATGACCTTGGCGCCGACGTCTTCGGGACCCCAGACCTGCTTTAGGAATCCGCCGAGGTCCACCCAGTCGAGGCTGAGGATGACATCGGCCCGGCGAAGGGAATCCATGGTCTGCTTCGGCATCGTAACGGGGAGCACCGTTTCATGAAGCGGATGGCCGGTCGGGAAGACCGAGCCCACCTTCATGTCGGAAACCACCCTTGCCCCGAGCGCTTCGGCCAGCCTGACCCGCCTCTCCCAATCCTCCCCCCTTCTTGAGACGCGCCCGACGAGCATGAGGGGATCTTTCGCCTTTATCAGGAGCTGGGCGGCCTCCTGCAGAACCTCCGGAGGGGCCTGCTGGGGGTTGGCGCTTCTGAAGCGCGCAGGATCGGGAATAGTGACCTGTCCCACCAGTTCCTCCTGCTGGAGGGCGGCATCGAGACAGACGTAGACCGGCGCCCGTGGCGCCGTGCAGCTAAGCTGATAGGCCCTGAGAAGGGACTCGAGGGCGGCCTTGACCGATGCCGGCTGGTCATCCCACTTTGTGTAATCGCGAACCAGGGCGCCCTGGTCCTGGGCGGTATGTATCCAGTCAATCCAGGGTCTTCGTTTTTCCGCATCCAAAGGGCCGGTCCCACCCAGAATCATCATCGGGACACGGCCGCACCAGGCGGCGAAAATCATCATGGCTGCATTCAGTAAGCCCACGTTGCTGTGAAGAATGGCTCCCATCGGTTTTCCCGTGACCCTGGCATACCCATGGGCAATGGCCACGGCATGCTCTTCGTGGAGGCAAAGGACCATTTGAGGGTTTTTGTTTCCAAGGTAGTTCACGATGCTGTCGTGAAGGTAACGAAAGCTGGCCCCCGGGTTCAGTGCCACGAATTCTATGTTGAGCCGCCGCAGCATTTCCGCAATCGCATCGCTGGCAAAGCTCATGGGGAACTTGCCGGCATCCTTTGGACGATCCATGTCATCTATTCTCAAAATATCGGTCATCGATTTTACCCCTTTGGGTATTGAAATAGGTTCGAAGCGGTTTATGAAAGTTATTCGTGATTGTAGGTGGCTGCCGGACAACCGCCATCTGCCGTTAGACGGGCTCACGGCCCCGAGCGGTTCGGCTTCGCTCACCGTCCTGAGCAAGTCGAAGGACAAAGCCGAAGGGCTGTGTTATCCTCATCCCCCGCCCTGCTAAATTCCCACTGTCCGAGACACGGCGTAGCCGATTTAACAGGACAAGTCACTGCGGCGTATAGAAACAGAAAGGCGCAAGGAAAGAGAGGTTTTTAAGTTTGTATTTCCATGAACCGTGCGCCCTGAGCCTTGGGCCGTTATCACGCCCGCTTAACAAAGTCAAAAAAGAGCGATCCGTTCATGCTCCTACATCAAACCGGGCAAGAAAAGCACAACCGATGGAAAAAGAATGAGTAATATCATAACAATAAGGTCACAGAAGAGAAAGGGTATGGCCGCTTTGACAATATCCCCCAAAGTCGTACCGGCCGGTGCCGATCCCTTCATCACAAACAAGAGCATTCCGAAGGGGGGCGTTGACATGGCCATCTCTATGTTCAGGAGCATCAGAATCGAAAACCATATGGGGTCGAAACCAAGCGTGTCGATGATGGGGAGGAAAATCGGGATCGTAATCATCATCATGGCAACCTGCTCCATGAATGTCCCGAGAATCAACAGGATGATCATCATCGCGACCAAACTGACGTAGCCTGAAAGCTGAAGATCCGTTACAAACTGGACCAGCTCCCGCGTGGCGCCCGTATAGGCCAGGATACTGCTATAGGTCTTTGATGCGGCAATGATCATAAAGGCCATCACGGTTACGTGAAGGGTGCCCGCCAACGACTTCCTCAAGACGTCACCGCTTAACTTTCCATATGCAAGGGCAAGAATCAAGGCGCCGAGAGCACCCGTTGCAGCAGCTTCGGTCGGGGTTGCAACTCCCAAGAAAATGACGCCGAGGACCAGGAAAAAGATGAGGCCCAGTGGCAAGACATATTTCAAGAACCCCAAGATTTTTTCGGAAAAAGTGTGTTGCGCCACATCGTAAGGAGGAGCCAAGGAAGGGTTCAGAAGGCATCTCAAGACAATATAAGAGGCATAGAAGAGGGCCAGCAAGAATCCGGGGATGGCGCCGGCCATCAAGACCTTGCCCACCGAAATCTGTGCCAGGCTTGCGAAGACGACCGCCAAGGCGCTTGGGGGAATAAGCATGGCCAAACCGCCGACACCGACGATGGGCCCAAGGATCATGGGTTTTTTATAGCCCCGTTCCTTCATTTCAGGGACCATGGTCTCCCCCAGCATGGCGGTATTGGCAATCGTTGATCCGCTCAGGGTCGAAAAGAGGGCGCCCCCGACAATGACGATCAGGCTTAACCGTCCAGGCAGTCGGCCTACCCACGTGTCAAGCACGTCCAGAGTGCGCTTGGCCATCCCGGAATGCAGCATCACCTCGCCCATCAGGATGAAAAGAGGGATCGGGGCCAGGGTAAAGGTTGTGAGGGATGAAAATATCTGCTGTACGGCGAGCCCCAGCCCTCGGAATTCTCCCATATAGAGATAGGCGCCTATGAAATTAATGAGCAGAAAAGAAAAGGCGATCGGCAGCCCCAGGGCGAGAAAGATGATGAGCCCACCTATCAAGAGCAGCAAAACCATCCACCACTCCAACTTCACACCTCCCTGTTCAAAGCATAGAATGAGATTCTTCTTGCGACAGCGCCTTCTATTGCGTTTTCATATCCGGGGGTTTCAGACTCTTCACGAGGTTTCTGGCAAACTGGATCAAGAGCATCAGTCCCCCAAGGGGTATGATCACAAAGAGAGGATATTCCGGCAAAGTCACGCCCTTCACATCCATGACTCCTCGTGCGTAAAGATCGTAGGTCTTGGTGGCCCCGAACCACACGATCACCGAACAAACCAAAAAGCCAAGAACTGATGTTAGGATCTCCAGGAATCGCTGGATTCTTGGGCTCAGACGGATGACAAGGGTGTCTATTCGAACATGTCCATCCTTTCTGAGGAGCCAGGCCGCGGCCAGAAAGGTGATCCATAGCAGGGCATACTCCGTGCACTGGAGTATCCAGATTGGGGGGTTCATGTGCATGTACCTGATGGTGACTGAATAGGATACGAACAAGGCAATGAGCAGAATAAGCACGCCTGCCACTGTTGCCAGGATATTGAGAACCCAGTCAAAAATCTTTCCCCTGCGATTCCGGTCCATGGATCGAGTCCCTCCTCCCCTCCTATACATGATGGTCCCCCCTCACCTTTCCCCTCCCACGGGCTGGCGTAAAGCCCGCGCCTACGCACGTCGCGGCTAAACGTAGGGGAGGGGTTTATCACCTCCCACGGGGGTTGTAAAATGAGGGCGATTGATCAACAAGGGACCTAATGCATTATTTGGTCAGCATTTTTCTCAGCTTCGGACCGTAATCCGGCGACCGGGCGATGAGCCCCTCCCAGCCGGATGAGCCGGCAAGGTCTAGATACTTCTTGGTGTCTT
>JAZDGZ010000583.1:0-2815 GCA_043806375.1 Pseudomonadota bacterium
GACGGATTTGCGAAAGGAGAGGGAACGTGAGAGCCTATACCGCCGTCATTGAGAAGTGTCCCGACACGGGGCTTTTTGTCGGATATATTCCGGGATTGCGCGGCGCCCATTCTCAGGGGGAAACCCTGGATGAGTTGAATCGCAATCTCAAAGAGGTTGTGGAATTGCTCCTGGAGGATGGCGAACCGGAACTGGAGACGGAATTTGTCGGGATCCAGAGCGTTGTCGTGGTTTGACGATGAGATCCCGTTCTGAAAACAGGCGAAGGCGGAACCCGAGTAAAAAGAGAAGGCAACCCTGACGGGATCGGGGTTGCCTTCTTGTTCGTATCTGATACAGATCCTTTTCAGATCCTTGCGGCGACCGTCCTATCTTCGCGGCGCGGGGTGGCGGATAGCCCGAACTGAACCGTGAAATCCGTCGCCTCGACGACCGGCTTGATGTTCCGGCGCACTTTCTCCATCTTCACGATGCCGTACCGGGCCATCGTCTTGAGCGTCCGAGAGAGGTTGCTGCTGCTTCGCCCCGTCGCCGCTTCCAGCTCCTTGAGCGATTCGGGTTTCCGCTCCAGGATGGTCTTCAGGAGCAACTGGTTCTCGTTGCTCAGGACCTGTGCCATCGATTGCAGCGATTCAAACCAGATCTTTGGCTCATCGGGCCGCGGCCGGTATTCCCCGCGGGCGACGGCCAGGGATCGCGCCTTGTAATCCTCATAGGGCATGATACCGATGTGGAGCACCTTCTGATTCATTGTTCTTCCTTTCATTTCTCCCCTATGATCCGCTCGACCTCGCGCCAGAAATCCTCCAGCAAGCGACTGGCCGACTCATACTCATAGGGCGATACCTTTTCGCGTTTGTGCCGGTGGTCCCATGTGATCTTCCTGGCAGCGTAACCCTTACTCGCCGGCCGGATGGCGTGAGCATTGTCGAATCCCAGGACCCGCCGGCTGTAGCGGTTGTGAAGGGTCAGGCAGTACCGGACGCCATGAGGGACATGGGGCTCGGGAGCAACCCGCCACGCCTCGAACTTGGTCCAATAGCCGCTGTCCATCGGGAAGATCTCACCGTTCAGATTCAGGAGGGTGACAAGGGTTTCATCTTCCCTGGAATAGCGTTTTTCCTTCATATTTAGATATAATATCACCAGATGATAATTATCGCAATCATTTTTATAAAAATGCCCGGTGCAGCAATGGACTGGGGAGGGGCGAACTGGAGAGCATTCCAAGAAATGTCGAGGGAGATTTGCCCGTGCATCTGGAGGGCATAGTTTTCAGACATGAAATGGCATCCAGAGAATCACCCGGATGCCATTTTTGTTACGGGCCGTCGCGTTATTTTATCCGCCGAAACGGCATCTGCTTCCCGGGTCGGACAAAGGTAAGTGGATGAATTTGAAATAAAAACGCCTGTGAAATAGGAGCGTTGCGGCCTTAATGCTTAATTTGGGTCCAATTTACCTCCCTGTTGGCTGGGGGAAAGTTGTTACTGGTGTTCAATGGGGGCGTGTAGCGCCCCTGGGTCTCCTGCGGGGTAAATGCCCCGTAGGAGAATTCGAGCGTGCGATGTGGCCGTAGGTCACGTCGCCGCGAGTTTACTGAATTCGATAAAATCCCGAAGCCTGCTGAGAATTAGGGCTTCCGATTGGCGAAGTAAAAGATGAAAGAGGGGAAGAGCCCATACCGTTTGCTTTTCCAAAGTAGATTTCTTGGCATGATTTAAGATAATATCCAAAACGCCAATAGGATACGTATTGGTCTTCTCGCGTCCGGCTATGAGGAGACCGCTTGCCAGGTTGAATATCTGGAGGTCTGCACCCACCTCAGAAGAAACGATTCTGATTTCCTCCAGAGAGCGTTTGACTTCAATGGTCCCTAAATAGATCAGAGGGGTTCGGGCACGGATCAGTTCCGTCAACTGCTCACGGAAAAGGGCAATTCCAGTTGGTTCTTCCTTAAAACAGGTTTCCATATAAGCAATCCACTTTTGGAATATCAGCCGCAAAAGGGGGTGAAATCGAATTTAAACCGGCCAATTTCTTCTGCAATGTCTTGAATTAATTGAACGGCTGGATAGAGCATCATGTCCCCATCTTCAGTGATATAGATTTCTAAACTTTCCTCGTCCATCGCTTTCCTTTCGTTAACTGTTATGCAACGCTAAACATAAAAGACACAAAATACCCTTCTGGAAGGCATCCAGCCTGGCTTTTCAGTATTGTTGCTTTTTAGCTTTCTTTCTCGGGAATTTTTGAAGAAAGATTTCTTTGCTTGGAAACTCGAAGAAAGAGATAACCCGGTTTCGTTTACCAGCAAGCCGAGATCCTCAAGACGGTAGGTCATGGCTTCTTTTGAGACATTTTGAAATTGGCCGGCATCCATAACATATTTGGCAATTTGATGCGCCGTATCCAGGGAGGGATCGAGCGCTAAGGGGTTATTTCTTCCGAAGCAGCTATTGCGATTGTAGATAACCAGCGGATCCTCCCCGAAAACTTTATGAAAAGCTCCCCGGACCGCAAGGCCGGGCATTATTAAACAGGCGCTGAAACAATCGGCCTGCCATTCTCCTTTTGTTTTGGAAGCAGATACCCGGCATACGATTGCGGGATTATTCCCGGAGTTGGGATCATGCGAGTAAGCTGCTTGGTCAAAAATATATTTTCGGTGAAGAACCCAGTGCCCTACCTCATGCCCGCAAGTAAAGGTCAATCGGCCTTCTACGCCATCCAAGAGCGAACTATTGATAACCATGAGCTTTTTCTCGACCCAAGTGGCCCCGAGGACGTCAGGGATGCCGAGCATGTCTTCGAG
>JAZDGZ010000584.1:0-3394 GCA_043806375.1 Pseudomonadota bacterium
TGCCATGATCATCTCTATTAACTCTGAAAATCCGCAAAAGCGATTGATTAATCGGGTCGCCGAGGTCCTGGACAAGGGGAGTCTTATCGCCTACCCCACCGATACCTTTTACGGCATAGGATGTGACCTGATGAACAAAAAGGGGATCCAACTCATACACAAACTGAAGAATCGTCCCCTTAAACAGCCCTTCTCTATCATTTGTGACAGTCTGAAGGAGATAAGCCGCTATGCTCAGGTCTCCAACTATGCCTATAAGACCATGAAGAGGCTCCTCCCCGGCCCCTATACGTTCATCCTGGAGGCGACCCAACTGGTTCCCAAAATCATGCTCACCAAAAGAAAAACGATAGGGATACGGGTCCCGGACAACAACATCTGTCTGAATATCGTCACTACTCTAGGCCGCCCCATTATCAGCACGAGCGCCGGATTCGATGACCCCTATGCCATTCAAGATGCCTTTGGACCTCACATCGACATCATTATCGACGGTGGCGTGCTTTATCCAAATCCCTCCAGCGTCATCTCCCTCATAGGGGACGAACCAGAGGTCATTCGGGAGGGTAAAGGCGATGTGAGCGACTTCCTTTAACAGGCTGCACAACAGGGCTTTTCAGCAACCTGTCAGTCCCCTCGCCACTGCAAAAGGCCATCCCACCGGTATTCAACGCGTGTATTAAAAATATCCCTGAGGGATTCGTAAAGGACCTTGGTCGCATCCTGAAGAAGGAGGTCCCAGATTCTTCCTCGAGTCTTTTTGGGATATACGAGTGTAATCTCCCCCTTGATGCCCGCCAAACTCTTTGCCAGATCCACGGCATCTTCGAAATTTCCCAACTGGTCGACCAGCCCCAGTTCTTTTGACTGGGCCCCCGAGAGGATCCGGCCATCGGCTATTTCTTCAACCTTGTCCACCGGCAAATTCCTGCCCAGGGCCACTGCCTCGACAAATTGTTTCTGGACATCCAGGATGAGTGCCCTGATCAGTTCCTTTTCCCGTTCCGACATTTTTCTGTGGGGGGATCCGATATCCTTGAATTCGCCGCTCTTGATAACCTCCATGCCGACCCCGATCTTCTTAAGGAGTTCTTCAACCTGGACGAATTCCATGATCACTCCGATACTTCCGGTGAGCGTCCCGGGATTGGCCACAATCTTATCGGCGGCAGAGGCGACATAGTACCCTCCTGAAGCGGCAAGGCTCCCCATGGATGCGATCACCTTTTTGGACATGACCGTCTTTCTGATTTCACGATAGATCTCCTGGGACGGGGCAACCCCGCCGCCGGGAGAATTGACCCTTAAGATGATTGCCTTGATTTGTCCGTCTTTCTTGAATTCTACCAGTTGCGAGATGATGGCGCGGGAATCCGTAATCGCTCCCTCTATGGGTATAACCCCTATTTTTTCGCGAAAAGAAAACCTGGAAGAGGGTCCTGAGAGAAAGGAAATAATGATCCCCACCGTCCCTAGAAAAAGGGCGGCGATCCCGAGAATGACTAGAACCATCAATATGGGACGTTTTTTTTCTGACATCTTTTCCGGAAACTTTCGAGGATCGGCCTTTTAGCCAGACAGGGCAGGTAAGTTGTTGGACTCTTTGACACGATTCCGGCTATCGAACGATCTCCAGCTATTTCAGCCACCGCCAACCTGCATTAATCTTCCGCGGAATCATCCTTGTCACCATCGGCAATTGAAGATTCCTCCGCCTCTTGCCCGTGGAACGAGGAATCACTCTCCCTTTCGAGCATCCCTTTCTTCAAAAGCTCTCCCAAATTGGAAGTGGCGCCGTTGCGGCTCTCCATATAGCTCTTGTAGATGTCCCTTTCTTCGCTCTCTTCCAGCTTTCTGACAGAGAGACCTATCTTCTTGTCTGTCCGAGAGACGTTGATCACCTTGGCCTGGATCACGTCATCGACATTAAACCTGCTCAGAGGATTGCCTCCCTTTTCTTTTGCAAGCTCTGAAACATGGATCAGGCCCTCTATCCCTTCTTCCAGTTCCACAAAGACGCCGAAGTCCGTCACATTGGTCACAGTCCCGGTGATCCTGGTTCCGGGTGAGTATTTCGAAGGGACCGCATCCCACGGATCCGAGGTAAGTTGCTTGATACCCAGAGAGAAACGTTCATTCGCTTTATCGATATTCAGAACCACTGTCTGCACTTCCTGGCCCTTCTGGTAGAGTTCCATAGGGTGTTTGATCCGCTTCGTCCAGGAGATGTCCGAGATATGGACGAGGCCATCTATCCCCTCATCGATGCCGATGAAGATGCCGAAGTCGGTGATGTTCTTGATCCGCCCTTCTATGGTTGTGCCGACGGGGTACCGCTCACCTATGACATCCCAGGGGTTCGGTTCCACCTGCTTTAGGCCCAGTGAGATGCGCTTGTTCTCCGAGTCGATGTTCAGAACCATGGCCTCAACGGTTTCGCCAACCTTCACTGTCTGCGAGGGGTGCCTGACCTTTCGAGTCCATGACATTTCCGATACATGGATCAACCCTTCGATCCCTTCCTCGACCTCCACGAATGCCCCGTAGTCTGCGAGGCTGACGACTCTGCCCTTGATCTTTATCCCTATAGGGTACTTTTCATCGGCCTCAGTCCATGGATCGGGCTTGAGTTGTTTCAGACCCAGGGAGACCTTACCCGACTCAGGATCGTAGTTGAGTACCTTCACTGTGACCGGGTCCCCCAGTTTATAGAGTTCCGAAGGGTGGGCAACCCGTCCCCAGGACATGTCCGTAATATGCAATAGGCCGTCCACCCCGCCCAAGTCTATGAATAGACCATACTCGGTGATGTTCTTGACCGTCCCATCAAGAACCGCGCCATTTTTCAATTGTTGGAGCGTCTTTTCCCTCAACACCGCTCGCTCGCCCTCGAGTATGGCCCTGCGGGAGAGCACAATGTTGGCCCTACGCTTGTTGTATTTTAGGATCTTAAAATCATAGGCCTTCCCTATGTAGGCATCGAAGTCTTTAATAGGTTTCAGGTTGATCTGGGAACCGGGCAAAAAGGCAGGGAGCCCTATGTCCACGGACATCCCTCCCTTGACGCGGGAGATGATCTTTCCTTCGATGGTGCCTCCCCTTTCGTAGATCTCTTTGATCTCATCCCATATCCTGATCTTGGCGGCCTTCTCTTTGGAAAGAAGAATGACGCCCTCGTCGTCCTCTCTCCTTTCCAAAACGACGTCCAGCATATCACCTACACGGGCGTCGACGTTCCCCTTTGCGTCAGTAAACTCGCTGATGGGGATCATCCCCTCTGATTTATAGCCGATGTCGACCAGGACGAACTCCTTATTGACTTGAACGATCTCACCTTTGACGAGCCCGCCCTCCTGGATGCTTTTCAGACTTTCTTCGTAAAGCTCCATGAAGT
>JAZDGZ010000585.1:0-2649 GCA_043806375.1 Pseudomonadota bacterium
GCCATCTCTGAATACAAGACCTGGCAACCCGACATCATGCTCCTCGACAGGAACATGCCTGAGATGGACGGCATGTCCGTCGCCGAACAGATCGTGGATTACGACCCAAAGGCCAAAATCGTGGTCATTTCCGGTTACGACGAAAACGGCCCTCTCGGCATAGAGGAAGGGAAGAAAAAATACATCAAAGGGTACCTGTCCAAACCCATCAACATCAAGGAACTGAGCACCCTCCTGACCCATATGCTTTAAAGGACCTTGAGGACCTTGAGCCACCCTGGTCGTTCCGCCACCGCCTTTTCGATAGCGCCCTGCGAGCCGAGCACCTTGACCAGGCCTCCATTTTGGGCTTTTTCCAATAAATGACCGAAGGCTCTGAAATGATCCTCAGTGACACCAAGGACCTCCTCCCGTATGCGCTGGCGCTCTTGATCCGTCGTTCCGGAGAGATAACGCGACATGGAGGTGTACCCTTTGGCATCCGGAAGCTGGTACTGATCCATATCGCCGATCGTCCCGATGATAGCTTTGGTGAGTTCATCTTCTGTGAGCTTCATCTCCTTCAGGAACCCCGCTGAATCATCCATCGCCTCCAGGGTCTTGACAAGATTGGGGTCGCGGTAGGAGACGAAAGCCAGGATGCCTGAAAGTCGGTCAAAAAGACAAAAGGCCCCATAAGCCCCTCCTTTCACGCGAATCGTCTCCCAAAGCCACGAGTTTCGCAGATAGCGGCTGATCACGTTGGCTGAGCCGTGGAAGCGATATCCCAGGGCATGGAGATCCAAGGCTTTCCCTACATAATTGACCTGTGCCGGTATGGTGAGACCCTCAAACCCCTCCGGTCTTTCCGGGTCCCATCTCACCAGGCTGAAGGGGGAGATCGGGAGTGCCCCCAGGAATCCGCCCAGTTGGGGTTGAAAGCGCAGCCAGCTTCTTTCGTCCATTGTGATGTTGAGAAGCAGGGCTTTTCGGTTTACCAGGATCCGCCTGATCTCTTCGAGGTCGGCGAGCACCCCCGGCCAATCCTCTTCAACGGACCGAGCCAGTCTACGGAGAAAAAAAAGCTGGCTGAGGCCCCTCATCTGTTCTGCCGCCCAGTCTGCCTCGTCGAAATGGGCTCGAAGCCGCAGATTGACGATCTGGTGGCCTGCGGGCACGAGGTTGTGCTCGTTCCTGGCCTTTGCCTCCAGGACCATCTGCCGAAATCGCTCCTGATGATCCAGCCGAGCCGTGAGGAGCACATCCCGCAGGATATCCAGTAGCGCCTCTGCCTCCGCCATCATGGCCTTGCCCCTCAGAAAGAGCCATGCCGTCCCCTGTTCGGAATCCTTCACAAGGGTGGTATGCAAAGCAGGGCTGATTCCGCCGGTTTTCCGGCTTATGCGTTGCGTGAGGGTCACAAAATCCTCTTCCTCCGTCCCCATCTCCAAAAGGGCCCTCCCGAACAGGGGGACATAGGGGAGATACCTCTGAGGCAGGGCATGGAGGTTGAACCCCAGATCCAGGTAGAGGATACCGCTGGTGAAAAGATCGTGATAAAGGATTTGAGCCCCCTTATCTTCAAGGCATTCCAAGGGAATGGTCTTATTCTGCTTGCTCAGGTCCGACAGCTTGAGCATGGGTATCGCTGCCAGGGCCTCCGGAGAATCCGGGGCATCCTGCATCTGCCTCAACTCTGCCGAATTGAGGATCAGTTGCTCCAGGTCCGAGGCGCTGATGGATTCACGAAATTCCGCCAACCTCCCCCGTTCAGCCGCCTCTTCCTTCTCGGCCATTGCCGGATCGGGCCTCAGGAGAAGATGGGTCCGATGGGTGTTTTTCAAGAAGGAATCCTCTATCAACGTCTCAAAAAAGACCTCCTCAGAGTCGATCTTTGCCTTGACCGACTGAAGGGGGGATTCAAAGGCGATCAGGCCGAGAGGGTCGTCATCGTAAAGCCAGGTGGTCAGCGCCCTCAGCATCAACACCAGGCCTCGCGGGTAATTGCCCGTGTTGTTCTCCCTGAGGATGAATTCAACGGTATTTCGAGCCGCCTCCACGGCGCGGGGATCGATTCCTTTATGAACAAGACCTGCCAATGTCTCAAGAATCAAGGCTTCGATATCATCTTCATGCGCCGGATCAATTCCCTTGAGACCCGTGGAGAAATACATCTGGCGCAATTCGCTTGCAAGCCCCGAGCCTGCGAGGTCTTCCCCGTATTTTGAATCAATGAGCGCTTTGCGCAGCGGAGAGCCGGGCATGCCCAGGAGGATGAAATCAAGCATATGAAACGCCAGGTTCAGGTCCGGCTCTCGGGTCTCGCCAAGGAGCCAGTTGAGGGTGATCATGCCTTTTGATCTCTCTCCCTCCTCCCCGCCCGCCGTATAGACCCGCGTGACGCGCCTGGGGCCATCGAAACGCCCCTGCAAGGGGATTATCGAGTCGACCTTCTTGTGCTCAAAGTCCTTCAAATATTCGTCTAGAATACGCAGGCGCTCCTGAGGGTCGTCGTCCCCGCAGAAAAAGATGAGCGCGTTTGAAGGGTGATAGTATTCTTCGTGAAAAGACTTGAACTGGTCATAGGTAAGGTTAGGAATCTCTCGCGGATTTCCGCCGGAATCAAAGCCGTAGGTGGTGTCCGGGAAAAGAGACTGTTGGGAATACTCG
>JAZDGZ010000586.1:0-3369 GCA_043806375.1 Pseudomonadota bacterium
GGCATCGATCACCCTGACCGTATCGAGGGCCATTTTGACGTCGTGAACCCTGACGATGTGGGCGCCGTTCAATGCCCCCGCCGCAACCGCCGCCATGCTTCCCACATCCCTCTCATGGGCCTCTTTATTGAGAATCTGGCCCAGGAAGGCCTTTCTGGATGTTCCCAGGAGAATCGGCCTCCCAAGGGAGTGGAACCTGCTTAGATCCCTGATGATCTCCAGGTTCTGATCAAAGGTCTTCCCAAAGCCGATTCCAGGGTCCACCAGGATCATATCCCCCTTTATGCCCCCTTGAACGCCGCGGCGGACCGCATCTTGAAGGAACTCCAATATCTCGGGGATCAGCCTCTCGTAGGTGGGTTTTTTCTGCATATTCGACGGCGTTCCCTTCATATGCATGAGCACTACGGGCACCCCCGCCTCCGCCGCGACCTTGACCATCTCCGGATCGGACCTCAGGGCACTGACATCGTTGATCATCGAGGCACCGGCCCGCAGGGCCTCTCCGGCAACCTCGGCCTTGATCGTGTCTATGCTGATGGGGACGGCGACCTCTTTCCGCAGGGCCTCGATCACGGGGATGACGCGCTCCATTTCCTCTTCCCTTGAGACCCCTGCAGAATAGGGACGGGTAGACTCACCCCCCACGTCGATCAGGTCAGCCCCCTCGCGAGCCATGGCCAGCCCGTGCTCAATCGCCTTCTCTCTCTGAAAAAAACGGCCCCCGTCTGAAAAAGAATCGGGGGTCACGTTCAGAATGCCCATGACGAGGGTCCTGCGGCCGAGGTCCAAGGCGTAATCCCGCCATTTCAGGGTAAATCCATGGGTCATATCTTTCAAGAAATTCTGGCCTCGGTCTCCTCCTTCATGGTCTTCTTGGCCCCTGCAATGATGTCGTCGATGGCCTTGCCGTCAAGGGTCTCCTTCTCCAAGAGGGCCTTTGCCATGGCGTGAAGGGCCTCCAGGTTCTCTTTGATGAGTTGCGACGTCCTGTTGTAGGCCTTGCTGACAAGACCCGTGACCTCGTCATCGATCTTTTGGGCCGTCAGTTCGCTGTAGTCCCTGTGCTGGGCAATCTCCCTGCCAAGAAAGATCTGTTCCTCCTTCTTGCCGAAGGTCAGAGGCCCGAGGTTCTCGCTCATGCCATACTCGCAGACCATTTTTCGGGCGAGATCCGAGGCCCTTTCAATATCATTTCCTGCCCCCGTCGTCTGCATGCCCAGGACGATTTCTTCGGCCGCCCTTCCCCCCATGAGTATGGATATATTGTTCAGCAGGAAATCCTTTGCATAAGTGTGCTTCTCGTCGATCGGGAGTTGCTGTGTCAGACCCAGGGCGCGTCCCCTCGGAATGATGGTCACCTTATGAATGGGGTCCGTGCCGGGCAGGAGCTTGGCCACAAGGGTATGGCCTGACTCGTGATAGGCGGTCATCTTTTTCTCTTCCTCGCTGATGATCATGCTCTTTCGTTCGGCCCCCATCATGACCTTGTCCTTGGCGTCCTCAAAATCGACCATCTCCACCCGCTCTTTTCCGCGCCTGGCAGCCATGAGCGCCGCCTCGTTCACCATGTTCTCCAGGTCCGCACCGGTAAAGCCCGGGGTTCCCCTCGCAAGGGTGGCCATATTCACGTCGTCACCCAGGATCGTCTTCTTCACGTGGACTTTCACAATCTGCTCCCTGCCCCTGATATCCGGGTAGGGCACCACCACCTGCCTGTCGAAACGGCCGGGCCTCAAAAGGGCCGGATCCAGAACGTCGGGCCTGTTAGTCGCTGAGATGAGAATCACACCCTCGTTGGACTCAAACCCGTCCATCTCCACAAGCAACTGGTTCAGGGTCTGTTCCCTCTCATCGTGTCCGCCTCCCAAACCCGCGCCCCGGTGACGACCGACCGCGTCGATCTCATCGATAAAGATGATGCACGGGGCATGCTTCTTGCCCTGCACAAAAAGGTCCCTTACCCTGGAAGCACCGACACCCACAAACATTTCCACAAACTCCGAGCCGCTTATGCTGAAAAACGGGACCCCCGCCTCTCCGGCGATCGCCCGGGCGAGAAGCGTCTTCCCTGTGCCGGGGGCCCCCACCAGAAGGACCCCTTTGGGAATCCTCCCGCCCAGTTTGGTGAACCTCTTGGGGTCCCGCAGGAATTCAACAATCTCTTCCAACTCCTCCTTGGCCTCGTCGATACCCGCCACGTCCTCGAAGGTCACTTTTTCCTGCGAGTCGCTCATCAGCTTGGCCCGGCTCTTGCCAAAGGAAAGGGCCTTGCCCCCGCCCACCTGCATCTGACGCATAAAGAAAATCCACACGCCGATCAGGAGGAGCATGGGCACCCAGGAGATAACGACCTGAAACCAGGATGAATCATCTTCAGGTTTCGCAGAGATCTTGACCCCTTTATTCCGCAGCAGATTGATCAGTTCAGGATCCTTGGGGGCGAAGGTCTTGAAAGGGCCCTGGGATGTAATCCCCGAGATATGATCCCCTTGTATGGTGACTTGAATCACACTTCCGCTCTCCACCATGCTCAAGAAATCGCTGTAACCAAGTGGTGCACTGGCCTTTTGGGGTTGCTTGAATATCTGAAACAGCATGATCATCATGAGACTGATGACCAGCCACAGGGCTATGTTCTTGTAAAATGGGCTCAAACGCAAAACCTCCTCAGCTTTTTTCTATCCGGTAATTATAACTACATTTCCGTAAAATTCTATCTTTCTTTGAGAGATTTTCCCAAATTCCTGATAAACGACGCTTTTCACCGATCATCTCCCGGAAGATTCGGCACTATAGGCCTCTCAGGGAGATATGTCAAAGCGACTCTGCCTCTCTTTTTGACGGGACTCCATCCCTTCACCCTTTTCCTCCTCTGAAATTTCCCCTTGGACCTTCGGACTGAAACCTCTGCGGTTCTGAAAAAAACCAAAACCGCTTTTGGACAAAATGAACTTGATATATTTCCTCTCTTAGGATAATCGTTACTTCTCGGATTTCATCCAAAAGGGGGTTCTAAATGAACAATCCAATCAATATCGAGGGCGTTAGAAAAACAATCTTTGGGGCCGGAACGATCGATCAGATTGGCCATGAGTGCAAGGCTTTGAAGGCCTCCAGGGCGCTCTTGGTCATTGATCGTGAACTGGCGAAAACAGATATCGGTGCACGCGCCGTTGAATCCATCAGGAAGAGCCGGGTAAAGGGGTTTCTTTATCCTGATGTCACCCCGGAACCGAGTCCCGCCCTGGCGGATATAGGCACGGACATGGCCAAGAGAGAAAAGGTGGGCTGCGTCATAGGGATCGGAGGAGGCAGCACAATGGACGTGGCCAAGGCCATCTCCGTCCTGGTGACCAACGGGGGTAA
>JAZDGZ010000587.1:0-11287 GCA_043806375.1 Pseudomonadota bacterium
GAAGTGATCCCTCAGTATGGGAACCATAAAGTCCCACTGCCTGTGCACAAGACTGCTTCCCCCTATGAGGGCTAAAGGTTCTCCATTCCCCTGCACATCATACCAGACCTTTTTTCCATCTCCACCCATCACATGAGGCATAACCCCCTCCTTTGTCGTCCATCCCTCCGGAGTTGAGAGCTTTACTTGAAACAGATGATCTTGTGTTTGTCGAAAAAAGGAGTCACCGCTCGGGCCGCCTGATCGGGATGCGTCACAACGCAATACGTTCCCTCAGCCCCCTCGATAACCGCCACCTCAATATCGGTGCACAGCTTTTTCACCTCTTTCCATCCTGAAGCATAGTCAGAGTCCTTCCCGATAAGACCGCTGTCCCCGATGAGAATGAGCTGTGGAGCCTTGATTTTAGTTAGATCAGAGCTGAGGTCCACATTCAGCGCTTCGTGCATGGCCTTCCAGGCTTCGGGCGACAGGTTCTCCTCAAATCGTTCTGTCTCCCACGCCTCGTGGGAAGACGGCATACCATAAAGCCTGACCAGAAAGTAGGCCCCCAGGCCGCCGTCGCCCACCCCGAATTCATCGACGATTCTGGCCCCAATCTTGGACATTTTCCGGGACTGCTCAGTCAACTTGATCATTCCATAGTGGACGATTGCCTTTGTCCGTTCCGGGTATTTGGCTGCAAACCGAACCACAATAAAAGAGCCGTTTGACGTCCCGAATAGGTGGGTTCGTTGAATGCCGATCTCATCGAGTATGAGTTTGAGATCATCGACCCACTGCTCAACGGTAATTCCTCGTGCGGGTCGATCCGACAAGCCTGCGCCCCTCTGATCATAAAGAATGATTTTGAAGTGATCCTTAAGTATGGGGACCAGGAAATCCCATTGCCTGTGAACCAGACTGCTGCCGCCGACGAGAACCAACGGGTCCCCGCTGCCAACGACGTCGTACCAGATTCTCTTATTGTCCTCACCGGTCACATAAGCCACTTGGATTTTCTCCTTTCAGACAGCCCTTCTAAAAATCAATGGAACCAATAAGAACGCATTTGATTGTTTGCCGTTCAGCCCCCTCACCCCACCCCCTCCCCCCAAGTTAGGGGAGAGGGGAAGAGCTTGCACCGTACTTGTCGAAGATCCCGGTACCGGCGGGGATACGGGGGTGAGGGGGAGGTCCCGAATGCAAAAGATTTACTGCGTTGGCGTTAGGCATCTTCATGCTCCGGCAGTTTTACACAAGACGGTGAAATGGCGAACATCAGAGATCCTCTCGATCCGCCCCAGGGCGTCGAGCACCCGATTCGCTTTCTCAACTCCTAACGGTAACGACGCCGCGGCAAGAAATTTCTCCTTCAGGTCGTCATCGCTGAGAGGATTCGTGTCGAATTCACCGGACGGTCTTTCCACCCGGTTCACAAATTCTCTACCGTCTCGCAAACACACCTTGACCACTGCGGGTCTTTCTCCAGGAGTGCGAGCGTCAAGAACCGGGTCCCTCTGGACCTGCACTCTGGCGGCCAGATCACGGATCTTTCCGTTGGCGAGGGACTCCACACTGTACGCAGCCGGGCCTGTAGTACCCAGAGCCAGGTAAGCTCCCAGCGCCCAAGGAATGGAGGCCTTGGCAGCCCCGGGGTTTTCGGGAGCCACCCTGTTCATGGCGGCCGCCAGATCATAAGTCCGCACTTCTATCCGCTCTATCTCACCCACCGGGATGCCTCCGTCCCCGGCAATGGAAATGAGGGCATCCAGGGCGGAGTGAAGGTCACGAAGGCTTGCGTGACGCCTGTGGTACCCCCTCTCGATCTCCCACCGTTGCCCGAGGGACTCAATCATTTTGTCTACATCCAGGTATTCGCCGGCGATAGTCCCGAAGACCGTGCTGAGTCCGTCCCGTTCCGCCGTAAAACCGTCCTCTGCCAGAGTTGCAGCCACCACACCCATGGCCGACCCAAATCCTGCATAGATGTTCCGAATGGAGGCTCCATCCAAGATAGCCCTGCATGAGGATGCTATGTTGAAAGTGGTCACGATGTTCACCGCATGGCGGAAACACGCATGATCACGAGATGTGAGCATGGCCGCCGCAACCGCTCCGCCCACAATGGGCCACGAGCCGTGAGAATCCATCCCCGCTCTCAGGGTGGTTCCCAGTCCTGTCCGGGCCCCCAATTCGTAGCCGCCAATGACCGCTTCCAGCAACCGTTTGCCCGATGCCCCCCCCCGTTCGGCAACGGCCAGTCCTGCGGCCACCGGGTAGACCGCCGGGTTGCCGCCGGAAAAGCGATGGCCTGGATCCACGTCATGCCAAACCGCCGCCGTGGCGTTCACCAGCGCCGCCCAGGCTGCGTCGGCCGAGTACCCGCTCCCGAGAATCGTGCTCGTAGGTGCCGCAGACGCGCAAGACATTTCATCGGCAAGGATCCTGACCTTCTCTTCGGTGATCCCGGCCAACATGCTGCCGACCACATCGATCAGAACCCGCCGGCCAGCGCGAACCACCGAGGATGGAAGCTCGTCCAAATCGAGAGATCTCGCCATCCCCAGAAGCTCATCAACAAAATCTTTCCCTCTATCGCCGTTTACCATGCTTCTTCCTCCACGCACTCCCTAAACTTTTTCTCTATCCTGCTCAGGTGGTGCGGCCACGAGTAACCTTGTCAACTCACGGATATCCGGCACCTCCTCGAGGCGGGGGATCAAGTCCAGGGCGGCAGCCCCGCGCTCCTGACCGATCACGGGATCCGCGAGTGAACGAAACTTCCCTTGTATTTTCCCCAAGGGCAACGGAGCGTCCGGACCGCCTCCGCTTCGTTCTACCTCCTTTTGAAACGTCCTCCCATCCCTGGTATGAACAATGACCCGGGCGGGCCTTTTCATCGGCGTCGCTGCGGAGTGAGCAGGGTCTTCCTTCATCTTTACCTTCGCAGCAACGGCCTTCACGACGGGGTCATCCAGGGCTTGGGTGCGAAACTCATTTGCGCCGGCACACCCCTTCACGAGCATGCTCGCAACCGCCCATGGCACGGAGAACTTTGCACCCAGATCAGTCTTTGGTTCCGGATCGTCAAGGCTTGCCGCCCAGTCAAAGGTGTGTACCTCGACGCCGTCGATCTCGTGGGGAGGAAAATCGCCCTGTTGCACGAGCGCCTCGGTCGCCTCGAGAGCCGGGTGCCCAAACCGACACATGGGGTAGGGCTTGATGAAACCGCGAGTGACTTCAAAACGCTGACCCAACTTATCGGTCAATCGTTTTCGGTCCAGCCACGGGGAGATGATACCCCCGTAGACGGATCCCAGAGCATCCCGCTCAGCGGTGAAGCCGGCCCTTGCCAGCCGTGCGGCCAGAATACCCGCCACGCCTCCTACAGCGGCATAATTGTTCCGGACAGTGCCTCCCTGATAGGCGTTCTCGAAGGAAGGCATCAGGGATAGATGGATAGCCAGGTTGATGGCCGACTCCATCACATCGGCTGTGGCCCCTTCCAGTCGCGACGCAGCAACCGCGGCCCCCACATTGTGATGGGTCCCATGGCAGTGGATGGGTGCTCTCACACGACTCGCCATTCCAATGCGAGCACCTGAGTCATAGCCCACCACCAGGGCGCTCAGCACCTCCGCGCCGGACGATCCCAGCATTTCAGCCACGGCGAGGCGAGGGTGGCAGGGACGACGTGGATCGGCGGATGGGCTGCTGGAAGAAGAGGCTTGCCCGGGGGAGGCAGGTGCCCGGAGTCAAAATCCAACCAGGCAGCCGCAGTACCGTTCACCAGGGTTGCGTTTAAAGCGCTCGCCCGCAGCGGGCAGCCGAAAATCGTACATGAACCGCCTTGGCTTCGCCCCCAGCGCCGAGCCATGGCCGCCACCTGGGGTTCGACGGATCCGCCCAGGATCACCCCTATCGTGTCCAGCAGAACCAAGCGGGCATGCTCCCGAACCTCCAGAGGAAGATCTTCAAATCGTGTGCGAACGGCAAACTCCGCTAAACTTCTAACACCTGCGGCTGCCGCTCCCTGCATGTTCGGGCCTTTGCACGCGTCCTTAATCACCATATCCAAGCCAGGCATCCTTTACAACTCCCTTCGAGACCAGGTTTTTCACGGAGAGGACCTTTTTCCGGATCATCCTTTTGCGGCGACCTCGTCGGTCACGAAAACCTATGCCGACGGCGCGATGAGGCGGGTCATCTCATTCACGTCTTCCACTTGATCAAAAGACCGCAAGGAGACATACACCTTTTCAGCCCGCTTGTGCCCCCAGACCGCGTCTGCAAGGGAATAGTATTTCCTTTCAAGATCCGGCGCCCCATAAGGATCTTCAAAATCGCCTTTGTTCATGTATACTTCGGCTTCCAGCCTTTCACCATTTCTCAGGGTGACTTTAACCCTTGAGGGCCTTCGGGCCGGCATCATGGCGGTCAGACTGGGATCTTCGGTGACAAAGACGCGGCCGGCCAGTTCCTTCACCGCCGGTTGGTGGACGGCCTCCGTCCTGAAGCTCTCAATCCCTGTTGACCCGTGAACGATGGTTGTTGCGACGGCAAAGGGAATAGAGAATTTTCCTGCAAGCATATTCTGCGGGTTCTGATCACAGAGCTGGGCAGCCAGAGAATAGGTCTCCACATCGATTCTGACGATTTCTTCAGGTTTAAAGGCCTTCCTCGCTACGATCTTTTCAAGGGCATCCAGGGTGCCGTGATTGTAGCGGCAGCAGGCGTGCATCTTGAAATAGTTCCTGGCAATCTCAAACCGCTTGCCAAGATCTTCCGTCATGACCTCCGGGTTGAAGGTGTCCGAGACCACGGAGCCGTAGACGGTGCTCAAACCGTCCGCCTCACCGGTAAAGCCTGCCTGGACCAGGTCGTAGGCCAGGATACCCATGTATCCGCTTACCCCCGCATACACGTTTCTCACCGTCCCCCCTTCAATCATGGTGCGGCGACTGGTGGCCAGTCCAAGAGAAGAACCCACGTTGATGATCTCTTTCATCTTTCCTTCGTCATAACCCATCAGTTTTCCCACCGCCACGGCGGCTGCCACCGTTCCCCATGTTCCATGAGGATGCATGGACATCCGGATCTTGCAGGCGATGCCTATTCGCGTGCCGATTTCATAACCCAGAACCAGTGCTGCCAAGAAGTCGCGACCGGGCAGGTGGTGTTCCTCGGCCGTTGCCAGGGCCGCAGGGATCACATGAATGCCCGGATGACCGCGCCCGAACTGATTGCCCTCATCCAGTTCAAGAAACGTCCCGGCCGTGCCGTTGAAAAGAGCCGCCTTGCCAGGTTCGGTCCTGCTTTCTGCACCGATCATCGTGGCGACGCATCGGTCTTTGGCGAGATCGAGCCTTTGCTTGAGCGCCTTCACCTCCTCTTCCTGAGCGCCTGCAGCGATCACCGCCAGCGTGTCTGCGAGCACATCCTTGGACCGTTGCACGACCTCTTCCGGCAGATCATCGAATGAAGTCCGGCAAACATAGGACGTGATCTCATCGAGATAGTCGCTCATGGTCGTTCTTCCTATTGACGATCATCCTCCCCCTCCCCTAACCCCTCCCACGACGGGAGGGGAAATATTATACAGAAGAGGATAAGGACATTAGGGTTTGTTTCATCATTCCACTATTCCAGTTTTCATCACAACCCCAGATACAGCTTCTTGATGTGGGGGTTGGCCAGCAATTCCTTTCCGCTCCCCGATAAGGCGATGCTCCCCTCCTCCAGGACAAAGGCACGGCTGGAAAGGGCAAGAGCCTGCGCGACGTTCTGCTCCACCAGGAGAATCATGACTCCCTCGCCGTTGATTTTCTCTATGACGCTGAAGATCTCATCCACCACAATCGGAGCAAGGCCCAGGGAAGGCTCATCCAGGATCAAGAGCTTAGGCTTTGACATGAGTCCCCGGCCGATAGCCAGCATCTGCTGTTCTCCCCCGGAGAGGGTTCCTCCCATCTGTCCTTTGCGTCCCGCCAGAACCGGGAAAAGGGAGAGCACGAAAGGCGTCGTCTCTTTCCGCAACGATTTAGGCCCCTTCAAATAGGAACCCATCTCCAGGTTTTCCATCACCGTCAGGGTTGGAAAAATCTTGCGCCCCTCTGGAACCTGGACCAGCCCCATGGCCACCCGGTCATAAGGTTCGACCTTGGTGATGTTCCGGTCCATGAACTCGACGCTCCCGCTGAGGACGGGCAGGAGTCCTGAAACGGCGCCCACAGTGGTTGTTTTCCCGGCGCCGTTGCTTCCAAGCAGAGAGACGATCTCTCCCTTCCGGATATCCATGGACACGCTCCTGAGGATCTGGACCTGTCCATAGAAAACGTCGATCTGGTTTACCCTAAGCAAGCGTCTGCTCCTTTTCCGAGATAGGCTTCGATGACCGATCTGTCTTCACAGACCTGACGGGGGTTTCCGTCGGCAATGCACGCCCCGTGATGGAGCACGAGGATTCGGTCGCTGACCCCCATAATGACACGCATGTGATGCTCGATGACAAAGATGGCGATCCCCTTTTCCCTGATCTTGTGGACCAACTCAATGATGTCCCCCTGTTCTTTGGGGTTCAGACCTGCCATCACTTCGTCCAGGAGAAGCAGCTCGGGCCGGGTCCCGAGTGCCCTGGCCATTTCCAGCCTTTTTCTGTCCGGCGTGGTCAGGCTGCTGGCCGGTTGAAGACCCTTGCGGTCGAGCCCCACAAAGCGGAGAATTTCCCAGCTATTCTCCTCGACCTCCTCGGTATCGGCGGTTCGGTTGTAACAGCCTACAGCGACATTCTCCAGGGTGGAGAGGTGAGTGAAAGGTTTGACGATCTGAAAAGTTCTCGTGATGCCCAGTTTGCATATCCGGTGAGGAGCCATCCCTGCCAGGTTGCGGCCCAAGAATTCAATGATCCCCCCATCGGGCTGATAAAAACCGGTGATCATATTGAACAGGGTTGTCTTACCCGCTCCGTTAGGGCCGATGAGCCCGAGGATCTCTTGCGGTCTTAACCCAAAGGAAACATTGGAAATCGCCCTCAAGCCTCGGAAGGATTTTGAAATGGAACGGACTTCCAGGAATGCATCGGTCTTCATACTTTGTGGTCCCCTCCTCCAAGCCGGGCCGTAATTCTCCTTGCAAGTCCGATCATGCCGTCGGGTAGGAACATGATGACCGTCACCAGGATCACCCCGTAAATCATGAGATACACGCCGCTGTAAGACTGGAAAGCGAGGCGCGTGATCTCCGAAAGGGGAGTCAGCACCACCGAGCCGAGCAGGGGGCCGAGGATCGTCCCCGGCCCGCCGATGATGGGTCGAAGCATGATCTCCACGGAGTTCACCACTCCGAACGTGGAGTCCGGATCGATGTAGAGCAGGTACTGGGCGTACAACGTGCCGCCCATGGCCGTCATGCCTCCACTGATGGCCATGGCGGCCATCTGCGCCCTGAAGGTATTGACGCCCAACGCCTCTGCGGCATCGTGATCCTCCCTGGTGGCGAGAAAATCAAGCCCTATCCTGGTCCCTTCAATTTTCCACACGAGAAACAAGGCGCCCACCATCATCCACAGGGTAATGAAATAGTAAGGTTCCTTTTTCACGAACTGCATGAGGGCGGGTGCATTTCCTTTCAGCGGAATCAGGACCCCCAGAGCCCCTCCCACAGCGCTCCATCCCGTGGCCGTCATGTGGAAGATCTCGGCGAAGGCCAGCATGATGAGCGCGAAATAGGGCCCCTTGAGACCGTAGCGGAAGCTGAGAAAGCCGATGAACAAACCGAGCACGATCCCGGCGGCGCAGGAAAAGAGGATACCGATCCAGGGCGTCAAGCCGAGATGCACGAAAAGGAGGGAAGATACATAGGCCCCCAGGCCGAAAAACAGGGAGTGGCCGAATGAGAATTGTCCGGCGTATCCGCCGAGAACGTTCCAGCCCTGTCCCATGAGGGTGAAGAGAAAGATCATGATCATGGTGTGCAGGATGCTCGGGGCAACCCAGGGCAGCACGTGGAGCCCCGCAAGAACCGCGAAAATCGCCAGCCAGGTCCCGCGTCCGAGCCTCCTCTTCAGATACCTAGGCATTCTTCCTCCCGAAAAGGCCCGTGGGCTTGAAAAGCAGGATGAGGATGAAGATGGTAAATGAAATGATGGATTTCATCGCCCCCGGCAACAACATGGCCCCTACGCTGTCCGCCAGTCCGATAATCAATCCTCCCACAAAAGCTCCGGCGATATTCCCCATGCCCCCGAGGACAACCACGACGAAACCCGTGATGACGAAAAGCCAACCGACATAAGGGTACACGGGAATGAAGGGCGTGATGGCGGCGCCGGAAACGCCTGCGCAGGCGGCCCCGATGCCGAAAGTGATCATGTAGATGCGTCAGATGTTGATGCCCATCAAAAGCGCTCCCCTGGGCTCCTCGCTGGCGGCTCGAATCGCCTTGCCCAGGTCGGTGCGGGTGAGGATCAGGTAAAGAAGACCCGCCAGGATCATGGCGATAGCAAACGCCAACAGACGCACCAGGGAAATAGAGATATCCCCGATATAGAAATTAATATTTGCGTAACCGGTCTTGAGCACCCTGTAATCGGGCGACCACAGGAAAACAGCCAGGTTTTCCATGAACAGGGATACCCCCAGGGTGAGAAGAAGCTGGTTGTGCTCCGGTGCGCTGAGGATGGGATTGATCAGGAACCTTTGAAACGCCGCACCGATGAAAAACAGGACACCCATGGAAATGAAAAGAGACAGATAGGGGTCGATGTTGAGAAGAACCACGGCCCAGTAGCACGTGTACATGCCCAGCATGATGAGAGAACCGTGGGCGAAATTCACGACCTTCATCACACCGAAGATGAGAGTCAACCCGATGGCCATGAGGCTGTAAACGCCTCCCACGAGAAGGCCGTTCATGAGCGATTCGACGACAAAGGAAAGGGTCATGTGCCAAAATCCTTTCGCCACCCCCGCCGCCACCTTCCCTCCCCCTCAGGGGGAAAAGAGGGGAGGGACCAGGGATGGGGAGCAACGACCTGAACTACGCAGGGTGAGGAAACACCACTTTGGCTTCCGAATACTGATCCGGCCAAACCACGACGATCTTTCCGCCCAGGATCTGCATCATGGCGGCCCGGGCATTGGTATTCTGCCCGTCCGGCCCAAACACGATGGGTCCTTGAGGAAGGATGTGGTTCGTTAGATTCGTCTTTGCAAGCGCTTCTCTGACGACTTCACGCTTGGTGGATTTCGCCCTTTCAAGGGCATCGGCAAGAACATAGACCGGTTGATAGGCAAAGACGGTGGAGGGTCCCATTTCCGTGCCATAGACCTTTTTGTAATGGGCAAAGGCTTTCTGTGCAAGAGGGCTTCTCGGATTGGCACGGTAGTTCCCGTCCATCACGTATTCCGTCAAATCTCCCAGTTCCACGACAAACTTCGGATGCGTGAAAGCGCCGTTCCCGCATCCGATGATCCCCTTGCTCTTCACTTTCATGTCCTTCATGGTCTTGAAGACACGCACGCCGTCCCCAAAGTACCCCGTGTCCATAATCACGTCGGCGCGGGCCGCCTTGATCTTGCCCACTTCCGTGGAAAAATCTGCGGCCCTGGGAGAGTAAGGCACCTTGGCAATGACTTCCATGCCATACTTGGGAGCATAGTTGACCACGTGCCCTGAAAGAGAGGCGCCGAAGGCCGTGTCGTCATGGAGATAGGCGATGGTTTTAACCGTTTCACCTTTTGCCTTGGCGATCTCACTGATGTACTTCACGGTCTGAGAAGCCATCTGCTCAGCGCTGGGCTGGGTGCGGAAGGTGTACTTAAAGCCTCGCGACGTGACATCGTCCGCTACGGCAACCGTCACGACGAAGGGGACCTGTAATCTTTCCGCCTGCTGGCTGGCCACGATGGTCACTGCCGACTGATATGCCCCCATGACGGCAATCACGCCTTCACGGTTGAAACGATCCACAGCCGAGACAGCCAGCTCCGGTTTGCCTTCGCTGTCTGCATCCAAAAGTTTCAGTTTTGCGCCGCCCAGGGACTTGATTCCTCCTGCGTCATTGATTTCCTGGACTGCCAGCATCATGCCTTTCTTGAGTTCCTGCCCATCAAATCCCAGGAAGCCCGAAAGGGGGTGAATGTGGCCGATCAGGATCTCCTTAGGTTCAGCGCCTCTGAGCACGGCCGGGAAACCGATGCTCCCGACAGCGGCTGCAACACCCAAGGCTGCTGTGCTTTTCACGAACTCCCTGCGAGTGATCCCCTTGTTCCCATCCTTCTTGTTCCGATCCATAGTGAGCCCTCCTCATAGATGTTGTGATCAAAACGAGGCATGACCAGACGTCCCGCCAACAGAGCGAGTGAATCATGCCCTACCCAAGGCGGCCGTTGCCGCCTCCTGTCCAGCTATTTTTCCCAGGACCAGCGCGGCCAGAAGTCCGTTCGCCGACAGATACCCCGCAGGACCTGCTTTCCCCGAAAACCCGGCTGCTGTTCCGCCGCCTGCGAAAAGGTTCGGTATGGGCGTGCCGTCTTTCCGTATAACCTGGGCTCGCTTGTTGACCTTCAGGCCGCCCTGAGTGTGAAACAAGGCCCCCGTGATCTTCGCACCGTAGAAGGGAGGTTCGAGAAGTTTGCCAAATTCCGTTCTTCCCAGCGGGTCTTTCGCCTCTCCCTTGGCGGCCTTCAAGAAAGCCTCATGGGTTGCAACCGTCACCTCCACGGGCAACCCGAATGAAGCAGCCAGGTCCTGAATGGTCTCGAACCTCTTCACCGCTCCCATCCGGACACACTGCTGAAAGTCCTCGTAGTCCTGGACAGTCCGGTAAATCCTCTCATCAAAAACGGCGACGGCAACACCTTCTTTTTGAGCCAGCACATCCAGAGCGTGCTCGGAGTAGCCATGGTACTCATTGACAAAGCGCTTTCCTTCCAGGTTAACGTGATAACCACCCATGCTGACCGTCACATAGGTCAACAGGGTTCCGTGAGGGTGAGCCACTGACCCGTGGGCCTGATAGGCGCCCATGCAGTCGAGGGCCGCGCCAAGCGCCTCGCCCCACAGAATGCCCTCGCCCGTGTTCCCTTCGTGGCCGAAGTAGTAAGCATCTTTCATCTCCGGAATGTACTTCGCCAGCATCTCGCGGTTTGCACCGAACCCATTGAGCGCGAGAATCACTTTCTTAGCTCGGGCCAGGTTTTTCCCTACCCCTTCGATCTCCACCTCTGCGCCAAGCACCGCCCCATCCTTTCGATTGACGATCAGCCTTCTTCCCGGTGCATTGTAGGCAATATCGATGTTTTCG